>DRQF01000246.1 GCA_011369445.1 Planctomycetota bacterium
CAGCTTGCGAAGTGCTCGAACGATACGGCTCTGCGCGATATCAGGGAGCTGCTGGAGCGAGGTGTCCTCGTCAAGAACCCGGGGGGTGGTCGCAGCACCAGTTATGGCTTGTCATCCTCGCCCACCATCGAAGGCTGATCCTGACCCTGGTTCGCGCCGAGGCGCAGCCCACGATGATTCGCGTGCCTCACGCTCCACGCGGGCTCGACGGAGGGGTCTCGGGGAGGACGGCTGGAAGATGAGGCCTGGAAAGTCGTAGATTGACAAAATGTCCCTCTCGACGGAGATCTCATGAAAAGCCGATTCATCCGGCCCGCGGTGGCCGCTTTCTTTCTTCTGCTCCCCCTCCTGCCCGCCCAATACGCGGGCTCCAGCCCGGTCGACGAGGCCAGAAAGCAGGGCTTCGACGATATCGACGAACAGGCCTGCAAAGGCTGGCTCGAAGTCTTGGCCGGACCCGCCATGGAGGGCCGGGGCACCGGTACGAAAGGCTACCTGAAGGCCGCCAAGTGGATCGCCGCCCGCCTGAAAGCCTTCGGCCTCGAGCCCGCGGGAGAGCAGGGAAGCTACTTCCAGTGGGTTCGCCTCGTCCGATTCCTCCCCAATCAGCAAGCCTCCAAGCTCTCCGTCGGCGGGTGGTCCAGGAAAGGGGGCGACGGGGTCGTCTTCGAGTCCTGCGAAGGCAAGGCCGAGGGCGAAGCGGTCCTGATCCGCGGCCGCGGAAGGGATCTCTCCCTCCAGGACCCGGAATCCCTTCGCGGAAAAGTCGTCATCCTGTCCGTCCCGCTCAGGGATTACTTCCGGTCGCCCCTTCGCAAACAAATCAGGGAGGCCGCTCCCGCCGCAATCCTCCGGATCGTCGCCCGCGCCGCCCAAAGGCGAGGCATGGGGCGCTACCAGCTCGCTTCCGCCGTTCAGATGGGCGCCAAGCTCGAGGACGGCCCGGCCAGGAAGTTGCTGAAGAAGTTGGGACTGCCGGCCAAACTGGCCGCCCACCCCAAGAATGCGGGGCTCGAAGTCCATCCCTCGAAGAAGTCCGTCCGCCTCACCGTCAAGGCGAAGAAGGAGGAGATCAAGTCGCCCAACGTCCTGGCTCGCCTGGAAGGTTCCGATCCCGAACTTCGGGACGAGGTTGTGATCTGCGGCGCCCATCTCGATCACCTCGGCAAGCGCGGCACCACGATCTATCCCGGAGCCGATGACGACGGGTCGGGCTCGACCGCGCTGCTCGCCCTCGCGCGGGCCATGAAGACAAACGCGAAACGCCCTCGACGATCCATCGTCTTCCTCTGGGTCTGCGGTGAGGAGATGGGCCTCTACGGGTCGAAGTGGTATGTGGAGAACCCGCTTTTCCCCATCGCGAAAACCGTCTGTGAACTCCAAATGGACATGGTCGGTCGCAACGAGGAGAAGGGAAACGAACGTCCCGAGGACAACATCCAAACGATTCATCTCGTCGGTTCGAAGAAGCTCTCGATGGATCTCCACCAACTGGTCCTCGAAGAGAACCATCACGTGGGCTTCGAATTCGAATACGACGAGGAGGACGTCTGGAATCGCTCCGACCACTACAACTTCGCCGAGAAGGGCATCCCCATCATCTTCCTTTTCAGCGGCTTCCATCCGGATTACCACAGGCCCACGGACACGGTCGACAAGATCAACTTCACGAAGATCGCCAACACCGCACGCCTCATGTATCTGGTAGCCTGGAGAGCGGCGAATCGCATCGAGAGGATTCGCCACGATGGTGAACTCTCGAAATAGGAGGCGTTCCACCTGCGCCAGGTCATCGTGGATGATCAGGTCTTTCGGGGAGACGAAGCGTTTGCCTTCGGCGGGCGCGTTCGTGTCCTGTCCGTCCCCGCCGAGGCCATCGGACCGGGGCTGCTCAGAGAAACCCGCGCCGACGCCCTGATCATCCGCTCCACGACCCGCGTCGACGACACGCTGCTGGACGGATGTTCTCTCGAGTTTCTCGGCACGGCCACCGTGGGCGAGGACCACATCGTCCACGAGGCTCTCCATCGCCGCGGGATCGCATATCGCGCGGCTCCCGGGTCGAGCGCGGGGTCCGTCGCCGAGTTCACCCTCGCCGTGATTCATCTGGCCCTCGAAAGGCTTGGGCGCGCCACCGACGACGTCGTCTTGGGGGTGGTGGGGGCGGGCAGGATCGGCGAGCGCGTGGCGCGGGCGGGAGAGTCGCTGGGCTGGACCGTCATTCGCCATGACCCGCCGCTCGCCGAGCGAACCGGTGACGGGCTGCGCTACGCTCCCCGGGGAGCCCTCGAGGGCGCGAACATCGTGTCTCTTCACGTGCCCCTCGTCGTGGAGGGCCCCCACCGCACGCAAGCCATGGTGGACGAGGGTTTTTTGGAAGCTCTGTCGCCGGGCACACTTCTCGTGAACACCTCCCGAGGAACCGTGATCGACGAAGCGGCGTTGTTGCGCGGCCGTTCTCGACTGGGTGGCCTCGTTCTGGACGTCTTCCCGGGCGAGCCGCGACCTTCCAAGGAGCTTCTCCAGGCCTGTGATCTGGCCACGCCCCATGTGGCCGGGCGTTCCCTCGAGGGGATGCTGGCTGGAACCTGCATGGTGGCGCGGTCCCTCGCCGAACTGTGGGACCTGCCGACTCCGGAACTCCCGCTTCCTCCGAAGGACGCCGGGCCTGCGCCCCGCGCGCAGACCCCTGCGGAGTTGGTCCGCGCCCTGTGGGATCTGGAGACGCTGAGCGCCGAGCTGCAGGCGGATCCACGGGTCTTCAAGTCCTTGAGACGGCGCCGCCCCCTGCGTCGCGACCTGAGCGCCCTTTGCCCGCGCGTGGCCAGCCCCGAACGCCTGCGGCGCTTCGTGGAGACCCTCGCCGCATGCCACGCACCCCTCCGACCCCGCGACGCCTAAGTCTTCGACGATCAGCCGAAGAGGGCGTCGGCAAGGGCGCGCGCCGCGCTGTCCCAGTCGAGAAGCGAAAGCGGAGCCGAGGAATCCGTCGCCCCGCGACCCTCCGTCACCGCCTCCGCCCACATCTCCGCTCCAGCTTCCCCGGGCAAAAGCTGCCCTTCGGAGAGGAACTCCGGAAACGGACCCCGCCGGGGCGCCAGAACCGGCGCCCCCGCCGCCACGGCCTCGAGGGCCGTCATGCCGAACCCCTCGTAGAGGGAAGGGACCAACACGGTGTGGGCACCCCGGTAGAGCGGCGGCAACTCGCCGTCCGATACGTCGTCCAGAAGAATCAGGCGATCTTCGATGCGAAGCTTTCGCGCTCGCCTCTCCGGAACGGCGTACCGCCCCTTCCTGCGACCCACGAGAACCAATCGAAGGTCCCTCCCTCTCTCGACCAGCACCTTCAAGACCTCGACCAGAAAGGGGAGGTTCTTCCTGGGCTCGCGGTGCCCCACGTGGAGAAGGTAGGCCCCCGCCTCGAGCCCTCGATCCGTCAGCACCTCTGGCCCCAAGCCGCCGCTGCGAAAACACTCTCGATCCACGGCGTTGGGCACGACGGCGACGGGGACGTTCCCGAGTCCTCTCCGCGCTTGGATCTCCGTCTTCATCCACGCGGAGACCGTGATGATTCGGGCGCATCGACTCACCTGCGACTGGAGGAGAAAGCTCGCGGCGACACGGCGCCACCGGGCAGTACGGAAGCGAGGATGCACCTCTCTCAAATCGTGCAGGGTGAAGATCGTCCGAGGCGGCGCCGCCAGGGGGAGCGTTTCCTGGTGGACGGCCTCGAATCCCTCATCACGGAGCCAGCGGCGAATGAGAGGGTTCAGGTGGCGGAATCGGCTCCACGGGCGGCCGGCGCGGCCGGGAAAGGGAAGCAACTCCGCCTCGGGCGCCCTCGCTCGAAGCAACGTGCCGAAGGACGGAGAGGCGACAAAGGCCACCCGATCCCCCGATCCCAGCAGGGTCAGAAGACGAGGCCAGAGTTCCAAAGCCCGCCTTCCCGCTCCGGAAGCAGCGTCCTCGCAGGACGTCAGATCCACGAGGAGCCGCATCAGCTCTCCGGCGCCGCAGGCGGGCCGAGTTCGAGGGCCAGCCGGTAGGCCTTGACGGTTTCCTTCGCGGTGCGCGTCCAGGTGAATTCGCGAGCACGCAGGCGGCCCTTGGCGGAAAGCTCGTCCCGCAACGCGGCGTCCTCCAGAAGTCGGACCAAACCGTCCGCCAGGGCTTCCACGGATTCAGGGTCAACGAGGAGCGCCGCCTCCCCCGCCACCTCCTTCATGGCGCCCCGATCCGACGTGAGGACCGGCGCGCCCGCGGCCATCGCCTCCAAGACCGGTAGACCGAAGCCCTCCCAAAGCGACGGATACGCGACGACCGAAGCGCTTCGGTAAAGAGCGGTCAACTGCACTTCGGAAACCTCGCCCAGCCAGATCACGCGACCCTGCAACGCCTCGTCCTCCAGCTTCTTCAGGACGTCGTCGCACATCCAACCCTTGCGGCCGGCGAGGATCAACTTGGCGTCGAGGCCCCGCTCCATGACGACTTCGAAGGCTTCGATCAGTCGCAGGTGGTTCTTGCGGGGCTCGAGGGTTCCCACGGAAACAATGGCGGGCGGATCCTGAACCGAACGGGGCGCCTCCGTAAAGAAGGTCGCGTCGACGCCCAGCGGCGTCACGACGATGCGTTCCTCGGGGATCTTCAACAGTTCGATGGCGTCGTTCTTGGTGGCCTCCGAAACGGCGATGACCGCCGCGGCTCTTTGCGCGAGCTGGCTCGTCACGGCCGTCAACTGCTTGGTATCGCCCGACGGATGGAAGTCGTCGGATCGCAGGAACGCGAGGTCGTGCAGCGTGAAGACGATGGGCTCCGTCTTCACGGGCAGGTGAACGTAGTCCGTGAAATGGAAGAGGTCGAGTTCGTCCGCCCACGTCTCGACACTGAGGGGCGTGAACTTGCCCAAGAAGTTGAGAATGCGGCCGGGAAACTTCTTCGTGACCAATTCCACCCGCTCACTTTCCGGAAGCGAGGCGCGTTCGACCCGTTCGGCGTGTTTCTCCCAAAAGACCGAGAACAGGGCGAGATGCAATTCCTCGTCGGCTTCCGGGAGATGTCGGACGAGATTGGCGACGTAGCGACCGATGCCTGACTTCAGGATCAGGGCAGGACGGTAGTCGATCCCGACTTTCAACTCGGTCACGGGGACATCTCCTCATCGGTCTCCTCTCGGATTCTGGCGACGGGAGGCGAGAACGTCAAAAGTGCCGCCGCAGCGAGAGCAATTCCCCCATGGACGAGAACTCCCGTCCAGATCCGGGGAGGCCACACAGTCAGTGCTACGGCCTGAACGGCGGCGATCGGGAGAGCAAGACGGAAAAGCGGCCGGCAGGGCACGGGTCCGGGCGCACGGAGGGTCCACCAGGCGAGGCCGGCCACGGCCCCCTCGGTGATCAGGGTGGCGATGGCAGCCCCCGTGGCGTCCCAACGGGGAATGAATGCGAGGTTGAGGACCAGGTTCACGACGAACCCTCCGGCGGCGAGGACGCACCAGGCCAAGGTTCGCCCCCGAACGACGAGAACCAGGCTCGCCGCTCCGCCGAACGCGACCACAAGGGGCGTCCAGGCCAACACCGCCAGGGCTCGACGGGCCTCGGGTCGCGCCGCCGCGTGCAGGACTTCCACGAGGCCCGCGCCGAATCCGAAAAAGACGCACGGAAAGAGCACAGCCGCGGTCGCGGTCACCGCCGCCGCTCCACGCACGGAGGACCGCCGTGCCAGACGAGGAGCGAAGGGGGCGAGGAGAAGTCCCACCGCGGCGATGAGAGGCGTGACGAGGCGGACACCCAACCCGTAATCCGCCAGAGCCTCCGGGCCCCGCAGCCGCTCGAGCAGGTAGAGGTCCTGGTAGAGATACAGCGCGTTGAAAAGGGACGCCAGGGAAAGGGGCAGGAGGACGCGGAGACGGAATGCGGGGGCGGCTTCGAGTGGAGCATCTCCCGGCAACGGGGCCCATCGGAACCGGGAGACAAGCCCGATCAAAAGGGCGTGCAGCCCCTCCCGCGCGGCGAGTCCAATGAGGGCCACATCTCGCGTCGGAAGGAGCAGAACGACCGTGGCGAAAATCACTTGGACCGCCAACCCCACAGCCGCGTTCGGCGTGAACTGCCTGGCCGCCGCAAGGGCGGAAGCTCCTGTCCGAAGGGGAAAGACGAGTAGAGCGGCAGCGATCCACGGCCACGGCAAGCCGGGGACGTCGACGAGGGGGAGCAGCACGATCAAGAACGCCGCCACACCCCACCGCAACAGCGCTGCCCGCCGGAGGATGCGTCGGCCGGCGTCGGGGTTCCTCACCAGCGCGCCCACGAGGGCGCCGCCCCAACCGCCGTCCACGATCTGCCCGAAGAGAGCGAAGAGGGACGCTTCGAACGCAAACAGTCCGAAATCACTCCAAGGAAGAGCCCCCGCCAGACGGGCGGTCACCGCCAGACCCAAGGCAAGAGTGAGCCCCTGGCCGCCGAGCAGGACAACCTGGGACACGAGGATGGATTCCGGTCGTCGGTTCATGGGTGCTCCGGCGAGGCTGGGGCAACGACCCCGCCTCCATCTCGCGCGCCCAGGGGGACATGGTTAGGATCGACCATCATGACCATGCAGATCGACGGTTCCAGCCCTGATTTCGACACCCTCCACCAATTCTTGGGCGACGCGCCACCGCGGGTCGCACTGGCCCCCGCCGCGCGAGAACGCGTGATCGTCGCCCGAAAGCTCATCGAGAGCATCCTGGATGAGGGACGCGTCGTCTACGGGATCAACACGGGCTTCGGCAAACTCTCCAACACGCGCATCCCTCCCGAAGACTTGGGAGCCCTGCAACGCAACCTGTTGCTCTCCCACGCCTCCGGCGTCGGTCCTCCACTGCCGAGGGGTGTCGTGCGGCTGGCGATCCTCCTGCGCGCCAATGCTCTCGCGCGCGGTCACAGCGGCGTGCGCCCCCGCGTGATCGAGGCCTTGCTCGATCTTCTGAACACCGATTGCCTGCCGGTGATCCCCTGCCAGGGGTCGGTGGGAGCGAGCGGTGACTTGGCGCCGCTCGCGCATCTGGCCCTGGTGCTGATCGGCGAGGGGGAGGCGCAGTTCGAAGGGGAAGTGCTCTCCTCCGGGGAGGCACTTCGACGGGCCGGTCTTGAACCCCTCACCTTGCAGGCGAAGGAGGGCTTGGCCCTGATCAACGGCACCCAGATCTCGTGCGCTCTCGG
>DRQF01000247.1 GCA_011369445.1 Planctomycetota bacterium
GTCACCAAAGCCGGTCAAGGCGACAAAAAGCCGCCGCGGTCGACGCTAAGCGATTGGCTTAGATGGGGCAATAAACACCGTTCTTGGCTAGTATTGCGAAAGTGTCGGGGCCCTTGCCCTGGCCAAGAGCGGATGTTTCTGCGTACCCGGGCACCGTGCAGAGGCTGCGATGGCGGCGGGATCGGTGACGACCTCGAGCAGATGGCGAAGACGTGGGCCCGGGGATTCGCCCTGCCGCCGCTGTAGTGGAGTGACGGCAAGGTTTGGCGACGCCGCCGGGTGCTCCGATGGCCCGTTATGGTCACCGGGTTCTTTGGGTCCTATTCTTGTCGGGAGTCTTCGATCCGATGAGATTCGACCACACGATTCGAGATCTTGAGGAAGTCCGGCGAGTTTACTCCCTGTGGGGGCGGCACCCACGGCTCTACGCGGCCCAGGATTGGATCACCTTCATGGGCCGACACAGGCGGATCCGCGAGGGGGCGGTGGAGGCTGCGGCGATCCAACCGAACGCGCGGGTGCTCGAGGTCGCGTGCGGGACGGGCCGTAACTTCCCATACATTGAAGATCGGATCGGGCCCGGTGGGCAGCTCGTGGGTTTCGACTACAGCCACGAGATGCTGGCCGCGGCCCGCGACTTTGGCATGCGTCGCGGTTGGTCGAACATCGAGTTCGTGCAAGGCGACGCGGCTGTCCTTGACGTGGGCTCGCAACCGTTCGACGCGGTGGTCTCGGTCTTGGGGATCTCGGCCGTTCCGGACCACCTCGCGGCCCTCAGACGTTGCCGTGACATCCTGCGGTCCGGCGGTGTCCTTGCGGTCTGCGATGCCCGACTCTTCTCTGGGGCCTTGGCGGTGTTCAATCCGCTCGTGCGCACGATCTATGGGCGCGGCGCGGCGTGGAATCCGGATCGCGATCTTCCCGGGGATATGCGCCGCGTCTTTGGCAACGTCTCCGTGACGACGTACAACCGCGGGACGTTGTTCGTCGCATTTGCCACCAAGTGAAGGTCTAGGGCCCGTCGTGATCCACGAACACGGGGGACGAGCTTCGTCGCGCTGCTACACGTTCGGAGGCAGCCCACAGGCTCGGCGACAACCACGCAGGGCCGTCACTGCGAGCGCTCGTCAAAGTGCCGGGCCCCCTCCATATCGTGATCCCAGTCCGCCCGCGATCCGCAAAAGATGTGGACCTTGACGCCGACCCCGATCGGATCGTCGAGCGTGCCCGCTGTGAGGTAGACATTGTTCTCGTCTTCCTCGGCCGGGAGGGGCGTCCCACAGGTCCTGCAGCGGGTGATCGTGTAGGTCGGCCGCAGCTTGTACGTGACCCGGTAGTCCTCTCCGGAGAGCCAGTGGAAGTGCTCACGCTTGACGATCAGGATCGCGTTCCCGGTGCCCCCGCTCACCTTGCGGCAGTTCGAGCAGTGGCAGATCCAAACGCCGTCCAGCTCCCCCTCGATCTCATAGGTGAGTGCACCACAGAGACAGCTTCCTTTTCGTCGGGACATGGCCTCACGAAGTCTACAACAGGCCTCCTTCCACCCAGCCCCGAGCCCGATTACACTCGGCCGCGATGTACCCGGTGCTCTTCTACCTCCCTGGCGGTCTTCCGGTCTTTGGTTACGGGCTCGTCCTTGGCTGTGCCCTCGCCTTGGCCGCCCATCTAGGGGCCTACCTCGCCGAGCGAAGCGGAATCCCGCGCTCGAAGGTCTGGACCTTCGCGCTGATCGTCATCGCCGTAGGTTTCCTCGGCGGACGGATCCACGAACTCATCATCCAACACGCGCTCACAGGCGCGGAGCTCCTCCAGCTCCAGCACTCTGGGCGGACCGCCTACGGCGGCTTCCTCTTCGCCACCGCCAGCGCCGTGATCGCGTCCTACGCCCTCAAGATCCCCTTTTGGAAGATCGTCGACGCTGCCGCCCCAGGGATGGCGCTCGGCCTCGGCGTCGCCCGGATCGGCTGCTTCCTCTTCGGCTGCGACTACGGCTTTATCAGCGATCGCTGGGGCCTCGCATTCCCCTACGGGAGCCCTGCCTGGTACGACCAGGTCCAGGCCGGGATGATCCCCGCCGAAGCGTCCAGCTCGCTCCCGGTCTTCCCCGCGCAGCTCCTCGCGTCGGTGGTCGGCTTCGTCCTCTGCGGCGTTCTCCTACGCGTTTGGTACCGGCGACCACGTCGCGCCGGCACCGTCCTCCTCCTCTTCTTCCTGCTCTACGGCCTTGCTCGGGCCGGCCTCGAGCAGCTCCGCGTCGATGCCGGCCGCGGCGAGCTTCTCGGACTTTCGACCTCGACCACCATCGGCCTGGTCACCGCAGCCATCGCCGTCGCCTTGCTCCTCATTCCCCAACTCGCAAGATTGCGCGGCGATGCGGGTCCGATCGTCGATCCTCCCCCAGAGGACGGGGGCAAGAAGGCTGATTGAGGTTCACGACGGCGCGCTTGATCCCCCAAAGACTCGGGCTCCCCATCGGACACCAGGTGATGGCCAGACGGCCAGGGCCGCGCACAGGCCCTAACAACGGCCCTGATTGACCAAGGGCAGCGTATCGAGAGAAACACCACGCTGAGCCTCGCGGGTTGAGGCGAGCGCGCTCACGCCGTCGATTGGGCGATTCGTGCTCACGGCTTGGGCCAGACAGCCGGGCA
>DRQF01000248.1 GCA_011369445.1 Planctomycetota bacterium
CAAGGCGTGATCCTCGACGCTTCCTCCCCCGTGGGGGTCAGCGTCACCAACGCCCTTCGCCTCCATGTGGATTGACGACGTCCCCGTCGTCCTTGTCTTGCTGGATTGACGACGTCCCCGTCGTCTTTGTCTTGCTGGATTGACGAGGTCCTCCTCGTCCTGCTCTCCGCACTCGGCGTCGGAGCGAGGAAGCGGACGGGGACGTCCACATTCCATGAGAGGTGCGACTTCCGTCGCCACCGTGAGCCTTCGGCGCGCGGCAAGTTCTCACCACGAGGACCACGAAGTTCGTGAAGGAGTGGACGGGCGGGTCCCCCTACGACGTGGCGAGGGCGCGGAGATCGTCGTCGTCGAGGAGGCGGGGGGAGGCCTTCGCGTGCTCGAGGATCTTCTCGACGAGGGCGGGGTCGTCCGTGGGCAGCCCAAGGCGTTCCAGGCAATAAAGGACGTTTGAGCGGCCCGACATGGGCCCCACCCCGATCCGCTGCTCGAGACCGAAGTCGCCGGCGGGGACGCCGGAGTAGACCCGGTCCGCCAGCCAGGCGTCCCCCTTCTTCAACGCCTTGATGACGGCCGCCGCGTGGACGCCCGTGCCGGTGAGGAACGCGTCGTGGCCGAAGACGGGATAGTTGGGGGGAATCGTAATCCCCAGAATCTCAGCTGCTGTGTCGCAGTACTCGCCCAAGCGGGTCAGGTCCTGGGAGATCCAACCCAAGAGTTTCAGATTGACGAGGATGAGGTCCATGGCTGCGTTCCCCGCCCGCTCACCGATGCCGAGCGCCGCCCCGTGAACTTGCTCCGCTCCGGCTTCGATGGCGGCCAGGCAGTTCGCTACGCCTAGACCCCGGTCCCTGTGACCGTGCCAATCGACACCCACATCACGGCCCGTCTCCTTCACCACATTCCTGACGAACCCGATGAGTCGCTTGGTCCCTTCCGGCGTGGCGTGACCGCAGGTGTCGCAGACCACGATGCGCTCCGCGCCCAGCTCGATGGCCACGCGATAGAGTCGTGCGATGTCCTCGGGTTTCGAGCGGGTCGTGTCCTCGGTGACGAGAGCGAAGGGCACTTCGTGATCGCGAGCCCAGGTGAGGGATTTCTCGATGTGTCCGAGAATGACATCCAGCGTCCAGCCTTCCGTGTACTGCCGGATGGGGGAAGACCCGATGAAACAGTTGGCGAGGACGGGCTCCTGGGTCTCGTCCATGATGCGGCGAACGGGTTCCACATCCGACACGAGAGTGCGGCAGGCGACGTTGGGTCGGATCGACAAGCCCTCATCCCGCATCATCCGGCTGAGTTCCAGGCAGTCCCGGTAGTGGATGTCGCCCGCGCCCGGGAGCCCCACGTTGACGGTGTGAATCCCGAGGCCGTCCATCATGCGGACCAGCTTTTTCTTCTCGTCGAGGGAAGGCGTCCGCACGGACGGGTTTTGCAGCCCGTCGCGCAGGGTTTCGTCGTCGAGGAGGATGGGCTTTGCCGGCTGGAATTCCTCCAGACCGCGATTCCAGTCGTGAATGAGATCGGCGTCGCCTTGGGAGTCGCTCATGCCGGCATCCTATGGAGCCTCGGTCACCCGGGGAAGGCCGGACGGGCCACGAGGCCCTCCGCCGAGAGGGGTTCCCCCTCCTGCGCCATCAGGAGGAACGGTTCGATCAATTCGTTCATCGCCTGAGCGGCCTCGACTTCGTCCGGGTCCATGACGTCTTCATCGCACGAGTCGCCGGGACCGGGGGCCACAAGAGCCTTCAGGTAGCTCTGAGAGGCCTTGGCGAAGTTCTTCTCCAGGTGCCAGGCCCATCCCGCGTGGAGGTGGAGATTCTTGAGGATGCGAGCGTCGCCCCAGATGTCGATGATCTCGAGGGCCGCAGCGAAAGCCTCCGCGGCTTCCTTGTAGCGCCCCACGTTGAAGAGCGCGTAGGCCAAGTAGTACATGTTGTTCACCGACCAGTGGCGCCCCGCGAGACTGAGCGCATCGAGATCGCTGCAGCGCTCTAGCATCTTTCCGCCTTCCTTCCACTTCTCCCGTTTGAGGAGGCTTCGCGCCAGGCGGAAGACGTGCTCGGCGTCGGTGGGTGCGAGTGCGACGGCCTGCTCCTGGCAGGCCATCACCCGGTCCATGTCGTCTTCGAGTTCGAAGAAGTCCGCGACGGCTGCATAGAGCCTGGCCTCGTTGTCATTGGGGTAGTCGTCCCGGAGCTCCGCCAGTTTCTCCTGGATGCCCGGGTCTCGTGTTGCCTCGATGTCCATGCCCCCACCATAACCCCAACGTCGAAAGATTGCAGGTCGGGGGCACGGGGCTTGCGATCGGTGAGCTTTCGTTGACCATGGGGCAGCGCTCAGGAGTAGGGCGGATGAGGAGACGGCTCTCGGAGGACGAATCATGAGCGATCGCGCCAGACTGATCGAAGCCATTCGCTCCGAACTCGAGCGCGTCGAGGGTTCGAAGACGCCTGTGCCGGTTCGTCTCCCGGAAATCGTGGGTGACCGCGCCATCGAGCTGGCGGATGTCCTCGACGACTTCGACGAGAGTGAGGTTCTTCGCATCTTCGACTCGTTGACCGAGTCGCAGCAGCTGACGGTCCTCGAGGAGGCCGGTGAGCGGACCCAGGAGTTTCTCGTAGCGCACCTGAAGGCCAGCGGGCGCCTCCCGGAATTCTTCCGCGAGATGGCCATCGACGACGTGGTCGACATCGTCGACGAGCGACCCGAAGCCGAGCGCGAGGAGCTCCTCGAAGGCCTCGACTCTCACCGCGCCGAACAGATCCGCGAACTCTCCCAGTATTCTCCGGACACGGCTGGCGGCCTGATGACGGCCGAGTTCCTGGCCGTCTCCAAATCCACTACCGTTGGCGAAGTGAAGGAGCTCATTCGCGATCACGCGGACTTCGAATCCATCAACAACATCTTCGTGACAGACGCCGGCAAGCTCATCGGCGTGTTTTCCGTTCGTCAGTTGCTGATCGCCGACAACAACGACCGGGTCGAGGATTTCATGACCACCGACGTTCTCACGGTGGACGTCGACGAAGATCCCGAGGAGGTCTACCGCATCATGGAGACCTATCACCTCACTTCCATGCCCGTGGTGGATGAGTTTCACAACCTCGTGGGCATCATCACCGTGGACGATGTCCTTACCGTGGGCGAGCGGGAGGCCAGCGAGGACGTCTTCAGAATCGCCGGGTCCGTGGATGTCCGGCCCACGAAGGACACGATTCTGGGGCGGGTGAGAAAACGCCTGCCCTTCCTCATGCTTTCTCTTCTGGGTGGCTTCGGCACGGCGAACGTGTTGAAACTCTTCGGTGCCGGTCCGGACGCCATCATCACGAAAGCTTCGTACTTCACGCCCCTCATCGTGTCCCTCTGTGGCAACATCGCCACCCAGTCCTCGGCGACGATGGTGCGCGGCTTCGCTACGGGCGAGATCGATGCCAGCCGATTGTTTCGCGTCATTCTCGACGAGATCGGAGTCGGCTTCATCGTGGGAAGCGTCTGCGCGGTGATCTCCGCCAGCTTGGCGTGGGTTCTCCGCGACGACGATCCTGTCCGTATGGCGGCCGTCGTGTTTTCCTCCGTCGTCTGCCTCTCTTTCGTGGCTTCGACGCTCGGGGCCGGCGTCCCGACGTTGTTTCATAGACTCCAGATCGATCCGGCCATTGCGGCGGGCCCTCTCATCACCGTACTCGTGGACATGACGGGGTCCCTCATCTATCTTTCATTCGTAGTGTGGTATCACGCAGGATGACGAGTCCCCCCGCCCATGTCTTGGTCGCCGACGCGGTCTTGCCCGTTGACGCGCCCGCCCTCGCGCCAGGTTGGGTCGCAATCGCGGAGGGACGGATCGCGGATCTGGGGCCCGGCCGCCCGCCGAGGGATCGCGGCCCCATCGTGGAGCTTCCAGGACAGGCTCTCATTCCGGCATTCGTGAACGCGCACGTTCACCTGGGCGCTTCCTTCCTCGAAGGGGCAAGTTCCGATCTCGAGTTCTGGCCCTGGCTCGCGGACGCCGTGCAGCCTCGGGTTGCCGCATGGCTTCGGGGAGAGGGCCGCGTCGAGGCCGAGGCGGACGCCGTGCGTGCCGCGGAGAGCCTGCTTGAGGGCGGCGTGGGATTTGCGGCCGAGAGTTTTCTGGATGTCTTGGGGCGTGACGCCATGGTGCGCGCCGGCCTGCCGGGGATCTTTTTTCGGGAGTTCTTCGGGGTCTCCGCCGGCGACCTGGCGGAGGAGGCGGAGCGCGCCGCACGCCGCGTGGAGTCGGATCTCGCAACCCTCGCGGGGACCTCCGATATCGAGTACGGACTGGCGCCGCATGCGCTCTACACCTGTCCCCCGTCGATCCTCGAGGTGTTGCACCGCCTCGCCAAGAAGAATGACTTGCTTCTCACCCTCCATCTCGAAGAAAGCCCCGAGGAGCACGACGCCTTCGGATCCCAGCGCGGGCCTCTCCACGGGTGGCTGGTCGAGAAGGGGGCGGACCGATTCCTGCTGGATCGCCGACCCGTCCAGGTTCTGGAGAGTCTCGGCCTCCTCGACGTCCCCTGGGTCTTCGTGCACGGTGTGCAGTTGGAGGCGGTCGATCTGGAGATCCTCGCGCGAGCGGGTGCCTCACTCG
The DNA here is from genome assembly GCA_011369445.1 of Planctomycetota bacterium. GTDB lineage: Bacteria > Planctomycetota > DRQF01 > DRQF01. The sequence continues at coordinate 4,616 of DRQF01000248.1, forward strand.
TCCATTGCCCGAGTTCCAACATGCGTCTTGCCGAGGGCGTGGCCCCCGTCGAGGCGGCGCTCGAAGCGGGGCTCGTCGTGGGCCTCGGCACGGACAGCCTGGGAAGCACGGGCCGTCTCGATCTCTTCCAGGAGATGCGGCTTTTGCTCTGGTCCCAACGCGCTCGAGCGCGTCGCGTCGGTGGATGGACCGCCGGGCGTGCCCTCGCCATGGCGACTCTGGAGTCGGCCCGGTGCCTAGGCGAGGAGACAACGCGCGGCTCCCTCGGCGTGGGCAAGTGGGCGGACCTGACCTCCGTGGCGTTGGAACTTCCTCTCGACCGCGCGTCCGCCGTGGACCAAGTGGTCTGGAAGGGCTCACCGTCGGCGGTGCGAGGCGTTTGGCTTCGCGGGCGCCGGGTCGTTCCCCGGGGGTCAGCCTCGTGAAGTGGAGGAAACGATACTGGTTCATGGGCGCCGCCGTGGCGGGGCTTCTCCTCCTCCGTCTGTTCTTCTTCGAACTGCACGAGATCCGGGGAGTGAGCATGTGGCCGAGTGTCAACCCCAGGGGGAGCTCCGAGTGGGTTCTCGTGGGGAAGTGGGGAGAGCCCGCCGTCGGCGAACTCGGCATCTTCCGTGCTCCCAATGGCGAGACCGTTTTGAAAAGGGTGGTCGCCAAGGCGGGGCAGACGGTCCTCATCCGCGGCGGCGACCTCTTGGTGGACTCCCGGACGCCCCCTCGGACTCCCGATCAAATCCTGGCCACCGCATGCCCTCTTTGGGATCTCGAGGAGCTCGAATTCACGAACATTCGAAATCGGCAAGGATGGTTCGACCCCTTGGGACGACTCGCCTTGAAACCCGTCCACGGTCGCCTGGGGATCTCCGACGACGGGAAGTTCCTGGCGGTCGAGCCCGAGGATGGCCATGCCGAGCTGAGGATCCCGGCGCAGAGCTTTCGCGACGACCACCTGGCGTCATCCGGAAGAATGGTTCGTGGGCAGAATGTCGTACGGGACCTCATCCTGACGTTCTCGCTCGCCAAGGCAGACCCCGGGACCTCTGTTCGGTGGACCCAGGTCATGCGTACGGCGAGTTCGGTGCGACAGGTCTTGGTTCTTCGGGTGGACGCGAGGGGGGTGGACATCAGACAGGAACCGGGCTTTGCGGGGCGGTACGACGGAGATCTCGGGGATGTTCGGTTCCGCTGGATTCTCGTCGATGATCACTCGCGCCTTCAGATTCTGGGGCGTCACGAAGATGTGGTGATGCAATCTTTACCCAACACAAGCAACGGGGCGGCGCGCCAACGCCTGACCGACCCCATTGAATGCTACCTAACATGCGTGACAGACGGCGCTTCGGTCATTCTTGGGTCGCTTGACATCCAGAGGGACATCCACTACACTCCTCAGCCGGCCGACGGCCCTGGTCTGAAGGAGCCTCTCCCTCTCGGGCCCGGTCAATTCTACGTACTCGGGGACAACAGCCCGGAAAGCCGAGACAGTCGGTTTTGGG
>DRQF01000249.1 GCA_011369445.1 Planctomycetota bacterium
CCCGTCCCCGCGGGCATGTCACAATGGAGGCGAGGAGTGTCCATGAGTTCCAAACGCAAGCGCCGCGGCCCCACGACTCCCAAGCCTCCCGACTTCGAAGCCGAGATGGAGGAGATCGCGCTCCGCATGGCGGATCTGGCGAGGCGGATCTTTCTCTCCCGGCCCTACTCCCGGGATGTTGTCAGGTCCCTGCCGCCGGTGGAGCTGCGTTGGCCCCTCGATTTCCGCGGACGGGCAAAGGAGGACCGGGCCGCCGGACGTCGGATCTTGGAAGAACTCACCCGCCACATCGACGACGCCATTCTGGGCCACGCGGCCTTCCGGCCGGGACGGGTCTACTGTTTTTTCTGCGAAACCTCGGACTGCGAGCACGCGGCTCCCCGCACTCCCCGAGACGTCTTCGCGGGGTTCGGTCAGACGGGACAGCCGGAATGGAAACCCTTCCTCGATCTCGCCATCGATCGAAGGCTGGAGGGGGTCGATCGTTTGTCCGAGGGGACGAGTCGCCCCATCCAACTGCTCATGGAAAAGGAGGAACTCGTGGGGGATAGGCTGGAAGCCTTCAGTCGGGGCGACCGGGCCTATGACCTGCGCGGCCAGCTGACGCTCGGGTATTTTCAGCAGCCCAACGGTGAGAGCGGACCGGAGCGATTCGCCGTCACGCTGCAACTCGTGCGATCCTCCACGCGCAGCCGCGCCGTGAGGCTGGGGTTGAATGTTCTCGGACGTCTTCCCGACGGCCGCGATGTGCGAGAACTCCTGGACGGCTCTCGAGACCTCGTGTTCCTGGATCTCGTCCACGATGCCGGAGGCCGCCTCGCTCGCATCAATCAGGACCTGAAGAGGCGAAAGCCCAAGGAACGTCCCGAGCGCGCGGCGGAGGCCGCGAGCCGACTGTTGAGAGACATGGCCCAGGGCTTCGGACGACGTCGTCGCCGCAGGATCTGGCGGACCGAACACGCCCGGGAGCGGGCGCTTGAAAAAGAGCGCCCCACGGGGATGGCTCGAAGCGATCTGGCCTCGGCCAGGCCCGAAAGGAGCTTCCGGGATCGCCGCGACAAGACGTTCATCGTACTCGGACCCAAGGGCAGAGTTCACGTCTTCTCCGACGAAGGTCTGCACGTCACGAGTTTGCAGTTGGACCGGCGGAGTCTCGACGCCCGCATCGAGAAGAAGCGATGGCGGCCCCTCGATCCGGCCGAATTCCGCGACGTTCTCGAACGCGCCGAGGCGGCCTTCCGTGCCGCGTCACCCGAACCCGACGCGCCCTCTTGAGGACCGGGTCACCCGGCGCTTCGAATCGGCGACGCTAGCGGGATCTTCGTGAGGGGTTATGAGCGCCCCATTCCAAGGAGAGGGTGCCGGCCGCCCGCATCATCGGGCAAGTCCTTGGTCCATGGCGTCCCGGCATTCGGGAGAGGATCGGACTCCCGGAAGGGTCGCTCAGACGCCACAGGGTTTCCGGCGGGAAATCGAGCCGAGTCGTATCAGGGCTTCTGGCCTTCATTTCGGCGCCAGATCTCACGGTGATGGGAATCCTCGTCTCCTCGCCGGAACGAATCGTGAAAGAATGCACGCGGCACGGGAATCCGAGGCCGCCCAGGTGAAGAGAGTAAGCTCCCGGAGCCAGCGGGATCGACGTCTTACCGTCGACCAGGTCGGTCGGAATCATGCGCGCCGTGCCCGTCTCTCGGCGCAGAAGCGCCAGATGGAGTCTCGCGTCCTCGACGGTCTTCTCATCTCGCGCGAGTCGTAGCCGCCCAGGACTCTGAACTTTCAGTGGCCCGAGATCCACCCGTTCACCCGGCGACGTTGCCGGAGCCGCTATGACGACCCGATACCCCTCTCGGACGACAGCGACGATCCAATGACCTTCGGGCAGGGCGTCCCATCCGAACCGCCCCGTTGCATCGCTCGTGGCCTTCCAGGCTCCGGCAACGCCCTCAGCCTCGAGCACGAGTGCCGCTCCCGAAATGCCCCGGCCGTCCTCATCGACGACGACACCGTGGAGCGACGCCGTATCCTTGCCGGTGACGAGGGTCACGGGCTTCGTGTCGGGGAAAACGCCCGTCATCGTTGCGCGAGGCAGGGCCTCGTCCGCGTTGCGGGCGTCGATTCGGTACGCGACGTCGGCGATCAGGTTGTCCAGGACGAAGTCCCCGTCGTCGCTGCTCCTCACGCGACGGAAAAACCCGGGCTCGCCCCATCGCGTGAGCGCCCGCGCGGTGATGAGCCATCCGCCCAGGGGACGCCCGGACTGATCCTCGAGCTTCCCCTGGATCGCGGAGCGGGAGCCGATGCGCACACTACGACGAAGCACCTGCCCAGACCGACCGGTGACCGCGACACGGCGTTCGCCGACGTCGACCCGCACGAATCGAAGAGTTCCCTGTCCCACGGGGAGCGCATCGAAGGCATAGGCCCCTTGAGCGTTGGTCCGGGTGACGGCCGCTTCTTGCTCGTCTCGCAGGTAGTAGACGTGCACGGACTTGAGAGGCTCTCCCGAGGCGTCCACCACGAGACCGCTCAGCCGAAAGCCGACTTCGAGTGGGATGTCTCCCATGGGATGGCCGCCAGCTTTCATCTCGAACGTTCTGCGGTGAGGGACGAATCCCTCGTGGGAGATGTTCATCAACCATTGCCCCGGAGCTAGCGAGGCCAGGGCGAATCGGCCGCTTGGGTCGCTCCACGTGGAGAACTTGAAACTCGATCGCGTCTTCTTGCCAGCGATCGGGCGACCTGGAACCGGCCGCCTGATGAGCCTGATTCTGGCCCCCTCCAAGCCGTTTCCCGATTCGTCGACCACACGGCCGGACAACGTCGACTCGACGCCTTCGAGTGGAATCGTGAGGTCGTTGCGCTCCGCCGGACTCAAATCGCTCAGCAGGAGCATGGATGAGGCGGGGTAACCGGCGAGGCGGGCAGAGATGAAGTTGCTGGTCGCGGTCGTGAACTCGAATCGGCCCTCCGCGTCCGTCTTGCAGATTCTCCACCCAGCTCGGCGTGAGTAATTGAGGAAGATGGCGGCGCCGGCGAGGCCCGAGCCGTATGAGTCGACGACCCGACCTCGGATCGTCACGCCGGGATCGATGGTGACCGAGACCTCCGTCAGGTCGCCGCTGTGGATTTCGAATTGGACGAGCTTGCGGCGATCGGCCAGATAGGCCGTCATGAGGCCGGGAGGGAGCCCGGTCGCCACGAATTCGCCATGTTCGTCCGTCGTCGATTCGAGCAATCGACGCAGGCGAGGGGCTTTCGATGTCAGGTGGCGCAGGAGCAGAAGTGACGGCCCCACCGGAGCACCTTGGGGGTCGCGAACACGCAGCCGCAGGTCTCCCGTCACGACGGGGCGAACGCGCTGCGGCGGGGGCGCCTTCTTCGCGGAGGCGCTCTCGTTCGCGAGGGGGGGAGGGCCGTGTCTGGAAGTGTCGTCGATGTCGATCTGGCCCGTGTCGTCCGAGGGGACTTCTTGGGCGGTCCCACGATACGAAGGAGCCCGCAGCGGTGCTTCGTCGGGGCGCGTGCGGAAGAGAAGGATCAGGGGGACGGCCAGTGAAACGAAAGCCGCGGCGACAACGCCGTGCCTCCATGTCAGGCGTCTCACTCGTGGAACCCTCCCAGCCGTAGCGATCCGTCCGGGGACCTTCGAGAGCACGGTTTCGCGTATCTCGCTCAGAGCCTGAGCTCGGACGAGAGGAATACCCAGTGCCGCGCCCTCGGGGAGCATGGCGCGCAACATCCGGCAACCTCGACTCAGTTGGGTTCGGACGGTACTCGGGCTTCGACCGAGGTCCGAAGCGATCTCCGCAGTGCTCTTTCCCGTTGCGACGAGTTTCTCGAGAACCTCCCGATACGGCCTGGCGAGACCGTGGATGGCCGACTCGAGGTTGTCGAACACTTCGCGTTCGGCGACCTGTCCGCCGGGTTCGCGTGGTTCCCGGGTGACGAGACGTTGCGGATCGGGGCGCCGGTTCGACCTTGCTCGCGCCCGCCGCGCTTGATTTGTGAGGATCCCCACCAACCAGGGGAAGAGCATCTCGCCCGGCCGAAATCGATCGACGGACTCGATCATGGCGAGGAAGGTCGCTTGGACGAGGTCTTCGGCATCTGCGGCTTGCGGGGAAAGATGATGCGCGAGACGCAACAGATCGGGGGCACATTCATCGAAGATTCTTGCGAGCGACTCGGGGTCGCGCGTCTTGCGGAATCGAAGATAGAGCTTGGTCAGTTTGCGTTCGCGCATCATTCGCCGAGTTGATCAGAATCCAAACACGATTTCGAGACCGTTCGTGACGGTCAGATAGTATGTCGCCCCAGGGTCGAGAAGCGCAGCCTGAAGATAGAGGCTGGAACCGGAGAGGCTTGCGGGAACACTGAACCCAAAGGACAACGATCCCTCTCCGAAGGCGGGATAGACCCCACCTAAGGAAATGGGAACCACGGTCAAGGGGCCATCCAGATACCCGGTCATGCCGGGGAACGGAGTGTCGGTGAACGCGGCCGGCAGGGGAGCAGAGACCAGGATGCCGGCCGTGCCCCCGATGGCTTGAGAGATGACGAGGGACGCCGTCGTCGATGCGGGAGTGAGGGGACCGGTGAATCCCAGTATTGGCCTCAAGTTGCCCGTTCCCGGGGAGCCCTGTCCGTACTGACGGCCGCCCCCCGTGGTCAGCGGAGTGCGGGCACGCAGGATGCGCCGGCCGATCACGTCGAGATCACCGTCGCCGTCGACATCGAGCAGCTCGACTTGCGCCGAAACTCCCGAGGAAGTCGAATCGGCGAGATAGACCATGGGATCCGAAAACTGCAAGGGGGTCTGGGTGCCGAACAGAATGCCGGTCTTCTCCCGTAACACTGCGAGGTCAACAACGATGTCCGCTGTCCCGTCCCCGTCGATGTCGGCGACTGCAAGCGACATCCCATCACCGTTCGTCGTCACCGGGATGGGGGCCGTGGGAGCGAAATTCCCTCCCACGTTCTCGAAGATGACGATGCTGCGCAGCAGCCCATTGCGTGTTCCCACGAGAATGTCCAGATCGCCGTCATCGTCACAGTCCGCGAAGATCGGCCGGGATTTCCTCTGTTCGCCGGAAGGAAGCGTCAGCGTTTCCGTCGTGAAAGATCCGGCTTGCTGGCGAAGAACATCGATCGCGTCCAATGGGGCCGGGAGTACGGTGGGCATGCCCACGAGGTCGATGTCGCCGTCTGCGTCCACGTCTGCGGCGTCCGTGGGACTCATCCCAGCCGGGAGGGTGGATTGTGGGGTAAAGAAGTTCGAACCGTCGTTGACAGCGATGACGCCGTCGTCGACCAGATCCATATCGCCGTCGCCGTCGATGTCGACCACCAATGGAAAGTGTCCCGTGGTGATCGGTAGCGTCACGGAGGGAGAGGTGGCTGGACCGACCTCCGTCAGCTGGAGGTTCGTGTCCAGTTGGAGGAGGTCGTAGCGCAACACGACGAAATTGATGAGGAATGGATCCAGATAGAGCTTGCGGGGGATGAGGCATTCGAATTGCCCATCGCCGTCGAAATCGCCGACGAGAGCGCCCCCATTCCAGTACTCATTGGGAACACCTGTGGGCGGGATCGTGATCAATGTTGTCGTGAAGTGACCACTTCCATCGTTGACTTGCACTTCGAGCAGACTGTTGATGATGTCCATGTCTCCATCGCCATCGAGGTCAGCGAATCCTCGTTGTGTATCCGATGCGGTGAAGGAGGCGTCCGGCTCGATGGCGCCGATCCCAAACGCGATGCTATACCAACCGACGAGGTCTTGGTGTCCATCCCCATTGAGGTCGCCCACGCCGACGCGGAGATCGCCCGGCCTCGTCTGTGTGACGGTGAATTGGGCGTTTCCGTCATTTTCGAGAATGAACGTCGTGTCGCTGCCGACAACGATGTCCAGGTCGCCGTCCTCATCCCAGTCAATGGCCGCTGGCTCCGATTCGCTCGAGGGGAAAAGAGGGAGGGTTTGCTGGGGGTGGAAGGTGTACGTTCCGGAAATGTTCTCAAGGAAGAAGAACGTGTCGCTGTCCACTCCGGATCCCACCAGGCATGCGTCGTCGTCCGCGTCGCCATCGAAGTCTCCGACAGTGAGGTCCCCGAAGAATCCTCCGCCTGGAACCGGCGTCGAGGCTCGGATCGTCGGAGAAAACGTCGGGTGAATCTCGAGGATGTCGAAGGCATCGTAGAGGAAGACGGCAAGATCCGCGAAGCTGTCGCCGTCCCAGTCGGTGAATTCCACCCCCTGGACTCGGCCGGTTAGCGTGCGATGGGGCGACGTGACGTAGCCACCGCCCGGGAGAGCCCTCAGCCACCGTGCGCGCGTCACGTTGGCGGAGGGAATGTAGTTGAAGATGAGGATGTCGATGAGACCATCGCTGTCCAGATCTCGGGCCTGGGTGTAGGTCGCATACCCGTTGAAGGCTCCGGTCCAAAGCGTCTGCGGCGGGCCCCACGTCATGCCGGGCTGGCCGTGGCGCACCGAAACGGAGGGCAGGCCGAACGAGGGACTCACCCCGAACACGAGGTCGCAGAACCCATCTTGATCGATATCGATGATCTGCTGGACCGACGCCGCTGAGAATCCGAGGTTGGAGCCCGGGGTGAAATGGCCGCTCCCGTCGTTGAGCAAAATGTCGCCCCCGAACGTCAGCAGATCGATGTCGCCGTCCCGGTCGAGATCATAGGAGATCCTTATTCGGTCCGAATTCGTCTCCACGAATCGTGGTGCGTCGAACAACTCCTGACTAAGGAGTGCCCCGTTCAGGGTAAGCAGGGTGATCAAGATTCTCTTCATGGTCGTCTCCAGCAAGATTTCAGGGAACGCTCCCCTTGGTAGGGGGTCTTCCGTTGGGAAGACCAGGCGTCCCAAGAAATCCCGGATGAGCGGAAGATTTCGGTGAGGCGGCGAGGATGTTTGAAGATGGGAAGCGCCTTTTTCGGCGTGGGCCCCGTGGTCACCCCCTGAGTGCGCTCGAGCGGATGACCGGGGGCCGGGAGTTGGATAGCATGGCGTGGGCCGGGGAATCCCACACGGCGCATTCCTTCGACCCGACCGAGACGAGAACCTGAAGGGGGCGGGAATGAGCCGAGAGCCGGTGGTTTTGGTGACGGGAGCGGGAGGCGAGGTCGGTCACGGGTTGATCGATCTTCTGAGCGCC
>DRQF01000250.1 GCA_011369445.1 Planctomycetota bacterium
ACCCTGGCGGATCAATTGGGCGAGTCTCCCACTCTCTTGGTGTTCTTGCGTCACTACGGCTGAGTGTTCTGCCGCGAACTGGTGCAGGTTCTGTACCAAGCCCGGGAGCGACTCCAGGATGTCCGTCTTCTCTTCGTCGCTTCGTCGACCGCCGAGGAATCCCACGAATTCTTCTCGCAGGTCTGGCCTGAGGCCCGGGCCGTCGCGGACCCAGAGAAGCGTCTCTACGAGGCGTTCGGTCTCAGTCGTGCCAGTTGGGGGCAAATTCTAGGACCGCGCGTCGTATTGAAAGGCATCCTTTCGCTCTTCAAAGGCCACGGGATTGGCAATCCTGTCGGTGACCCGCGTGTCCTCTCGGGCTTCTTCCTTCTCGACCGGGACGGTCGCATCGTCTGGGAACGCCCGTCCGCCAACTCCGCCGACATCCATGTCGTGGACGAGATTCGCACCCAGCTCGACACCCTCTCTTCCGTCTCGCGTGAGTGACCCCGCCATGCCGTCCCGGCGGGAGCGCCGCGTGGGCATGAAAAAGGGCGCCGAGCCCGCAAGCTCGACGCCCCTTGTGAACAGAGTTCAGGCGATCACTGGTAGAAGTAGGTCGACTCGGTCTCTTCCACCGGGCGGGTCGTCTGATCCGTGTTGCGGATCACCTTGAACCGGACGTCGCCGGCGGCCTTCGCGCGGACGCGAACGCGCCATTCGATGCGCTGGCCGGGGGCGAGGCTGGGCACGGGCTCGAACGTGAGCGTGTTGCCGCTCAGCGAACCACGGCTGGCTCCGCTGGAGGACACGTAACCCATTTCATCCTCGAGCATGCAGGTGATGCGGATGTTGGTGTCAGGCGCGGACCCCTGGTTCGTGACGGTGATCACGTACTCGACCTCGGACCCAACCTGGATCGGATCTTCCACGTCGACCACTTCGAGGAGGACGGCGGGAATACCCTTGACCTCGGTGATCGTCGTGGCGGACACGGCGTCGGCGCAGTAGGCCATGGTGCGGGCCGTGTTGCGGGCCTCACCCAGCTGGGTGGCGCTCACGGTGACCTGAACCTGACGGGTGTCTTCCGGACGGAGGGTACCCAAGTTCCACATGACCTGACCGCCGGACAGAAGACCGCCATCGCTCGCGCTGACGAAAGTCACGTTGGCGGGGAGGTCGTCCACGATCTTGGCATCGCGGGCCTCGCCGTCACCGGTGTTCTTGACGGTGATGGTGTAGGTGATCGTCTTGCCGCCGTAGACCCACTCGGCGCCTTCCTTGCTGATCGTGAGCATGGGCTTCTTGGCGCGGGTGCCGGTGGAAGCCTCGGAGGTGAGGCCGCCCATCGCGGTTGCGGTGCCGGTCAGGTCCATCGTGCCCGGTCCCGCCGCGCAGACGTTGACGGTGTAGTCCCGGGACTCGCCGCCGGCGAGGTCACCCACGTCGATACGGATGCTGCTTTGCCCGGCGTCCTGCGTGGTGAAGCCCGCGGGCAGCGGAGCGCTCACGACGACGTTCTTGGCGGCGCCAGTGCCGGTGTTGGTCACGGTGAACTTCACCGGGAAGCAATCACAGGAGAGCACCTCGGCGGGCGAGGTGACAGTGAGAAGCAGGTTCGGCTCGACGACGCGCGTCGTCACGCAAGCCATCTGCGCATAGGTGACCTGGGTGCAGGTCGTGACCTCGCCGCCGGAAGACGCCTGGGCGCGGACGCGCACGGTGCGGCTCTCGCCCGGGGCGAGATCGCCCAGGTTCCACACGGCATTTTGGCCGTCGCGGGCGGTGACGGGGGGGGTCGAATCGAGGATCTCGAGGCCGGCGGGGATCGTCTCGCTGATGGAGACGTTCTCCAAACGGGCGTTGGTAAAATTCGTGGCGGTCAAGGTGAAGTCATAGGGCTGGCCCAGAATCACCTCGGCGGGGGCGAGCTTCTTCACGCCCACGGTGCTGGTCGAGGGATCACCAGTCGGAATGGCAAGGAAGTTCCCCACCATGCCCGCGGGAACGTCGCCGCCCCAGGACACCATGTGTCCCATTCCGCCGTCCTGGTTGCCCATGCCTTCGTCATGGGTCATCTCACGGTTCTTCATTCCGCCGTCGTCGTGACGTTTGCTGCTGCTGCAGGCGAGCGTCCCGAATACGAGGGTCATGGCCATGAATCCGGTGACGATCGTCCTCCGGATTCGAGGGGGGAATTCAATGCTCAACATGTTTTCTCTCTCCAGTTAGTTGGTCCCACGTGCATGATTGAGCCACGGCGGATCCCGAGGTTCCCGAAAAAATGGGGGTTTGACCCCAGGGGCTCTCCAAGCGTGTGCGGACCGCAATCCTCAAAATCAATTGGAATTGCGGCTGCTGAGTTTAGCAAGGGTCTCGGAAGCCGAAAAAGGGGGTAAGTGGGTCTTCTGCGCCGACAAGCGGACGAACCTCGACCTCCACCGATATTGAATCCAGCTTGAGAGGCCGGAGATCAGAGGCGACCGGGGCAAATATCAAGGACTATTGACAAGGAAGAATTCGTAACCCCAGAGCCGTCAGAGACGCTTTGCGGGGTTCCCATGGACGGTGACGTCCTCGGGGACGCGACGGAGGACCACGGAACCGGCCCCCACACGAGCCCAATTCCCCACCTTGGCACCCGGCAGGACCGCCGCATGGCTCCCGAGGAACACCCCTTCTCCCAAAACCGCCCGGCCAGCCAGATGGGTATGGGGTGCCAGGGTGCAGAAGTCCCCCATCCGGGCGTCATGCCCGACCGTGGCGCCGACGTTCAACAGAACGTGGCTTCCGAGGGACACATCCGCGGTCACGACGGCCCCTGGGCAAAGGAGACTTCCCTCACCCACCCGAGATCCCGGCCCAATGACGGCGGAAGGGTGGATCACGGTGGCGAATCGAATGCGCGACGCGAGGCGCTCCACGACGCGGGCCTTGGCGCGGGGATCTCCGAGGGCCACGAGAACACGATCCTCCTCTTCGAAGGGGAAATCGTCCTCGGTTCCCAGAAGCGGCCAAGGGGAGTTCGTACCGTCGAGAGCGTCCGGACAGGGATCTAGAAAACCGGCCACGGAAGCCCATGATCGGGTTCCCTCCGGCATGGCCTCGGCCCAGGTCGCCGCCTCGCGCCCCAGTCCTCCCGCACCGACGATGAGGAGCCGCCCCGTGTTCAACGCGCCGTCTCCAGCTGCCAGCGCTCCAGCGGCGCGACCTTCACCCCCGCCAACGCCATCGCCACGCCCGCGAAGGCGCGCCCCGGAGACCACCCCATGAGAAGCACCCGCGCCGGCTCGGCAAGTCGGTCGGCCAAAGGACCGCAGACAATCCGACGCAACACGGACCCCTCCCCCTCCGCCTCGTCGCCGCGGGTGAGCCCGAACAACTCTTTGCAATCCAAGGACGCGGGATCGGTGAGGAGAAGTTCCACGTCCGACGCGGCCCACCCGGCTTGCGCCAGAAGCTGACGCGAGAGAGGCAGCAAACGGCGAGTGGGGTCGTTTTCTCCGACTCCCGATTCGCCTGCCTGCCCGAAACTCTGTGCGGCGAGGCCCGGCCCGCCGGCCTCCAAAAGGAGGGCGCCCGCTCTTCCGCTCGCCTCCTCGAGAAGTACGAGAACACGACGAAGCGACGTCGACCCGAGAAGGCTGTTCCCGAGGATCAAGCTCTGAGCCAGACCTTCGTCGCCCGCGTGAAGAGTCAGGGTGAGAGCATGCCCGCCGAAGCCCAAGTCCAAGGCTTGCTCGAGGGCCGTCGCGTCGCCTTGGCGATTGACCAACACGAGTCCGCCGATCTGGTCCGCCGAGGATTCGGCGACGTCCATGCACCGCTCGGCGGCATCGAGAAGGGGCGAGGTCCCGTCCGCGCCGTCGACAGCCAGTGCCGCCAGCCTCATGGCGTCACCTCGCCGCAGGCGAGATCCATCAACTCTGCCACGGTGCGGCACCGTCTGAGGCTCATGGCCGAGACAGTCTTGCCGAAGAGTTCATCCACCATGGCGATGGTGGCCAGATGGCCCAGAGAATCCCAACCCTCCAGAGTGTCCAGAATCGTTTCGCCCTCGAGTTCCGAGGACTCCGCATCCAGAGCCTCGGCCAAGCGTTCGATGAAATCGCTCGTCTTCATTGCATACCTCCATGGGTCCATTCGATCAGTCCGGCGCCCCAGGAATACCCCACGCCAAATCCCACCACGCCCACTCTCATTCCGGGTTTCAGCTGCCCAGACACAACGGCGCTCTCCAGCGTCAGGGGAATCGTGGAAGAGACCGTGTTGCCCTCCTCCTCCAGACGCCATGCGAACCGTTCCTCCCGGATTCCCGTCTTCTTCCGCAGACGGTCGAGCATGAATCTGTTGGCCTGGTGGAACACCCACAGGTCCACGTCGTCGAGATCGAGCTCAGCCTTCTCCAGCAACGCGTGGACGAGTCCCGGAATGCGTCTCAGGCAGAATTCAAAAATGCGGGGCCCATCCATCTCCAGGCGACGCCGCTTCTGCGGATGGCGACTCGCCCCTCCGCGAACGATCAAGGCCTCGGCACCCGTGCCGTCGGTCCCGAACACGAAGGGACCGATCGCACCATGCCCGGGCAAGTCGCTCCTCTTCGTGATCAGCGTGGCGGCTCCGGCTTCGCCGAAGATGGCCGCCACGTTCCGATCCTCCGGCAGAACGTAGCGGGTGTAGGTGTCCCCCGTCAGCAGAAGGGCGGTCGTGGCTTCTCCGGCTTCGAGGAGAGCGCGCGCCACCGACAGGCCATAGACCCACCCGGAGCACCCAAGCGGAAGGTCGAAGGCCATGGATTGGGTGGAAAGACCGAGGCGTTCCTGGAGGATGCACGACGTCGTCGGAAGGAAGTAGTCCGGGGACTGCGTACAGAAGATCAGAAGATCCACGTCTTCCGGGTCGATGTCCTCTCGGTTGATGAGCTTCTTCGCGGCTTCGAACGCGAGATCGGAGGCGCACTCATCGGGGGCCGCGATGGCACGAGTGCGGATGCCCGTTTTTCGCAGAATGTCCTCGGCCGACCACTCGGGATAGCGCGACGAGAGTTCCTCGTTGCAGAGCCTTCCCTGGGGTACGTATCCGGCAACCGCTGTCACGCTGGCCCCTTGGGCCTCCAAGACTCGTCCCATCCTGAGGTTTCCTCCGGGGACACTATCGGTTCGCGGCTGCATATTCTTGAACACGTCTCTTCAGCCCGACGGGACCAAGTGCCGAAAAACCCACGCGAGGAGACGGCATGAAAACCGACGAGATCGGAGTCCGCCCGGACGAGGGCGGCCTACCCACGAATCCGGGTTCGGGTCACGTTGCAACGCCCCATGGGAGTGCGTTGCCCCGATCGCTGAAGATGCTGCATCTCCACACCGGGTCCGCGACCAGGTTTCCGGCCCGGGCCCCGGGCTCGGACATCGACCACATGGTGGATGCGGTCCTTCCCGAGCTTCGAGGCCTCCCCGGAGAAGCGACGCTCGTCTTCGGCACAGAAGGAGTCCCCGCCGACATCTCGGTCGATGCTCCCCTCCTCGGACGGCTTCGCGAAGCGTTTCCGCGGCGCCGCATCATCTACAGGGCGCGAGCCGCCGGGCTGAGTCACGGATCGCTGGGGAGGCTCTCGGACGCGGGCGTGACCACATTCGAGCTCGACGTATCCTCGTCCACAGAGCACGCGATGGACGTCTCCCTCGCGGAGGCGATGCGGCAGCTGGAACTCTCCACCGAAGGCGTCCGCTCCCTGGGGGGCGGCACCCGCGGAATGGGCATCGTCAGCCGAGCGCGCCTCGACCGAGGCGAGATCGATGTCCAGCTCGTCACGCGCACGCCGTGGCCTTCCGACGACCCTTTCCATCGATGGCATCCCTGCCCGGCGCCCTCCTCGGAAGCTGCTCTTTGGGCAAGCGGCGCACTTTTCCTCTGCGCGGAACAGTGTCCGAGTCTGGGCGACGTTCCCCAGGGCGACTGGCGCGAAGTCGGCATCGCAAGAGCCCTAATCACATCCTCCGCCGCGAACTTCCGGATGTCCCATGCCGAATGCGGGGCGGCCCTGCCGAAGCCGTGCACCCTCTGTCCCTATCCTGCGGAACCGTGGGCCCTCGAGGAACGGCAACGACTCCTGTCCTTCCGCGACCGCCATCGAGGAGGGCGGTGCTTCGTTTTGGGCAACGGACCATCTCTTCGCGAGATGGACCTATCCAAGCTGGATGGCGAAGTGACCTTCGGAGTCAACCGGATCTTCGAGGCCTACCTGAGTCTGGGCCTGCCGCCAGTCACCTACTTTTGCGTCTCGGACCCGACGGTCTGGCGCCTCATCGGACGCACGGCCGAAAGTGCGAAGGCCGCCCAGGTCTTCGTTCGCCTGCCGGATATCCAAGACCCGAACTCCCAGACGATTCACCTGGTCCAACGGGACTACGACCTCTTCATGGATGCGGGATGGTTCCCTCTCGATCCGGCCCAGGGGCTCGCACGGGGACTCACGGTCCTTCTGGATCTCTGCCTGCCGCTGGCCTACTGGATGGGTTTCGACGAAGTGATCCTGTTGGGTTGCGACTTCAGTTTCGACCCGAAGCGGGACAACCACTTCTACGGGGACAAGGATGAGCCCTGGCCCCACGCCGTCGCCAAAGAGGCGCATCGCCCTCCCGTGCAACGACAGCTGGACGGGATGCGTGTCGCACGGCGCGCATTCGAGGGCGCCGGGCGACGTTTGCTCAACGCAACGCCGGGCGGCGGGCTCACCGTCCTCGAGCGGCGCCGATTCGACGATCTGTTTCGTGGTGGACGAAAACGAAAGGACACCTGATGGGTATTCGGCCTGGCCTCATCGTCAACGCGCGCTTGGGAAGCACGCGATGCAAGCACAAAGTCATCCGCCCCTTCGCGGATTCGTCCCTCATCGAGATCGCCCTCGAGAAGATGAACGCGTTGCAAACCGACCTCAATCTCTACTTCGGCGCTGGAGATCCGGAGCTGATCGAATTGGCCGCGCGATACCCCCGGGTGAAACTCGTGGAGCGGCCGCCGGAGGCGCTGACGGCTGACGGGCCGCCATCGCGGGTTCACTCGCATCTGAAGGGACTTCCCGAGGAGTGGTTCCTCTTCATCAATCCATGTCACCCGCTGGTGCCCGGGCAACTCTGGTTGGATGCGGTCGAGGCTTTCCGCGAAGAGACCCCACGGAGCCTCACCGCGGTCTTCCGCAACCATGGCTGGTTCTACGACCAAGCGGGGAACAGTCTGAACTGCAAGGGTTCTCAGGTCCACGCCACGCAGGACACGCCTTACGTCCTGGAGGTGGCTCACGCCTTCCATCTCATCCAGCGGGATCGATTCCTGGCCGAGGAGAGACCCTGGAGCAACGAGCCGGGAGACCCCTATCTGTTCGAGATTCCCCGCGAACTCGCGTGGGACATCGACACGGAGGACCAGTTCCTGGCCGTGGAACGCCTCTATGAGTCCCGCTGCTTGACTCAGGCCAGCTGAGTCCGACGAGGGTCGGGCGGTGATCGAAGGTCAGCGAGAAAGCGCTGTCGGCGCGAGAACATGAGCCTCGGTGACAGCCTCGCCGGCCCGGACGTCCCGCGAAAGAGGTCGGTGGAGGATCTCTTCCAGGCGCTGGACGGGGAACCCGGTGCCCGGTCGCAGGGCCTTCAGGTCGGTCTCGCCGAGAACGTGTCCCTCGGGAAGATCCGCGGCGAAGTAGAGGCTTCTCCTTGCCGCCTCCCGCACCGCGTACTCCCGCTCGACGGGGCGCTTGACACCGTCCCCGAGAGCGGCCTCGGTACGACGAATGGCGTCCACCAATTCGTGGAAGTCCTCCGGCGTCGCAGACGCCGCGTGATCCGGTCCCTGCATGGCTCGATCGAGCGTGAAGTGCTTTTCGATGATGCGGGCTCCGAGCGCCACCGCCGCCACCGCCGCCTCGTGACCCAGAGTGTGATCGCTGAATCCGGCCACGACGTGAAAGGCCTGCCGAAGAGTGGTCATGGCCCTCAGGTTCAGTTCCTCGGGACGAGCCGGATAGGCGGAGGTGCACTGAAGAAGCGCAAGAGGCCCGCCGTTCGCCTCCCACCAAAGTCCAACGGCACGGCGCGTCTCTTCCAGATCACTCATCCCGGTGCTCATGATCGTGGGTAGACCGGTGGCCGCCATGCGTCGGATGAGGGGCAGATTGACGAGCTCGCCCGAGGGGACTTTCAACAGCTCGACCCCCAGATCCAGCAACGTGTCCAGGGACGGAGAATCGAAGGGTGTGGAGAAGAAGAGCACTCCGCGCTCCTCCGCGTGAGCCTTCAGCTCCCGCCAGTGGCACCCGTCCAGGCAAAGGCGGCGAATCATCTCGAGCATGCTGCCATCGACGCGTCCCTTTTGATCCTCCGTGAGACCCGCCGCATCGTGGGCGCATTCCTCGGGGACGAAGGTCTGGAACTTGACGGCCTGGGCCCCCGCATCGGCCGCCGCATCGATCAGTCGGTGCGCGAGAACGGGGTCCCCGTTGTGGTTGATGCCGATCTCCGCGATCACGAAGACGGACTGGTTGTTCCACGGAATATTCATGCCCCCTAGTTCGGGTGAAAGCGCTGTCTGACTTCATGAAAATGCGCTGAAATCCCGATAGGGACGGCATGGAAGAAACGAAGATACTGGCCATCACCTGCGCTCGAAGCGACGCCGGGTTGATGGCTCCGGTCTGGCGCGAAATACAGGCGAGCCCCCTCCTCGACCTGCAGATCTGCGCCACCGGGATGCACCTGTTGGAACGCTTCGGACACACGGTCGATGCGGTGCGTGAGATGGGGTTCGATGTCGCATACGAAGCGACGAGTCTCTTGGACAGCGATGTCGATGGGAGCGGCACCGCGGCGCGCGCCATGGGGCGTGGCATCCTCACGCTGACGGAGATCTATGAGCACGCGCGGCCGGATCTTCTCCTCGTCCTGGGCGACCGGTTCGACATGTTCCCGGCCGCGGCGGCGGCCCTTCCACTCGGCATCCCCGTCGCCCACGTCTCGGGTGGGGAACTCAGTTTCGGGGCGATCGACGAATGCCTTCGCCATGCCATCACGAAGCTCTCCCACCTCCACTTCCCCTGCACCGAGGAGGGGGCTCGAAGGATCATCGCCATGGGCGAGGAACCATGGCGGGTCCGAGTCGTCGGAGCGCCCGGGCTGGACGCCATCCGAGGTTTCGAACCGTGGTCCGTGGAGAAGCTGGGAAGGCGTTTCGGATTCTCCGCCCGAGGAACCAACGTCCTCGTGACCTATCACCCGGTGACGCTCGCTCCGGAATCGACGGAGATCCGTTTGAGTGAGTTCCTGACCGCGCTGGAACAGTTGGACGCTCAGATCCTGTTCACCTGGCCGAATGCGGATCCCGGAAGCGAGATCATCGTGAAGGGAATCGAGGATTTCGTGACCAAGCATCCCGAGCGTGCTCGCGTCGTCGTCAACGCGGGTCACGAAGGTTATCTGAGTCTGCTTTGCCGCTCCGACCTCGTCGTCGGAAACAGTTCGAGCGGACTCACGGAGGCGGCAGCCTTCGAGACACCCGTCGTCGATGTGGGCGGTCGGCAGGAAGGCCGACTGCATCCGTCCAACGTGCTGTGGGCCGACGACGACGCCGAGCAGATCCTCGCCGCCTGCCGGGAGGCTCTCTCTCCCGCCTTCCGGGAGAGTTTGCGCGGATTCCGCAACCCGTACGGAGACGGCCAAGCGGGGAGGCGCATTCGGGAAGTCCTAGAAGCCCTGCCGCCCCGGCGACAGCTCCGGCATAAACGCTTCGCCCCCCTTGAGATGGAAGCCGACGACTTTAAGAAGTCAATGGATTCAAAAAGCCATCGATCCCCGGCGGGAGTTGGTATACTTGGCCCAGAGGCCGCCCGATTCTCGACATCGCCGCAATCCCAGCAACGCCAGGATTTGCCGACGGGCTAGGTCCTCGAGGACGAGTGAGGCGGCGTTCCCTGCGATGATGCGCCGGGGTGGAGCTGACGAGCGGGAACCCGCCAAAGCCCGAACAGATCGCCGATTGAGGAGTTGAAACCGGTGCGCGTGACCCTGATCCGTTACCACGACCTGGGCAACATCAATACGAGGTTGCCAGCCAGCCTCAACAAACGCCAGGGGGCGCTGCCGCCTTTGGGGCTGGGGTACATCGCCTCCTCGTTGAGAGCCGGGGGCCACGATGTGCAGATGATCGACGCCATCGCGGAGAACCTCACCCGGCAAGAGGTCAAGCAGCGCGTCCTCGACTTCGAGACGCAGGTCGTGGGCGTCACCGCCATGACGCCCACGTTCCGCGGCGCCCAAGAAGCGGCCCAGATCGGGAAGGAGGCCGGGTGCATCACCGTCATGGGTGGGGTTCACATGGCCCTCTTCGCTCGGGAGACCCTGACCTACGACTACATCGACTTCGGCGTCATCGGCGAAGGCGAAGAAACCATGGTCAAGCTCTGCGACGCTCTCGAGAAGGGGGAGTCCTACGAGCACATGCCCGGACTCGCCTACATGAAGGACGGCGAAGTGGTCCTCGGGCCGGCGGTCTTGATCCAGGACTTGGACGCCCTTCCGTTTCCGGCGTTTGACCTGCTGCCGATGGACAAGTACTCCTCGATCATCGGTCTCAATCCCGTGACGACCATGATGGGGTCGAGAGGCTGTCCCTATCTCTGCGGCTTCTGCTTCAAGACGCCCTCGGACCGCAAGTATCGCCGGCGCAGCGCAAAGAACATCGTGGACGAGATCGTCCACGTGAAGGAGACCTACGGCGTGCGCGAGGTCATGTTCTATGACGATCTCATGCCGCCCAACTACATCCAGGAACTGTGCGACGAGATCCTCTCCCGGGGCGTCAAGATCGCCTGGGAGGTGCCGCAACGGGTCAACCTGGTGACCCCCGATCTCTTGCGCCTCATGCACAAGGCCGGCTGCCGCATGCTCCGTTACGGGGTCGAGCAGGGCGACGAGGCCATGATGCAGATCGTCGAGAAGCGCATCACGAAGGATCAGGTTCGCAAGGTGTTCAAGTGGACCAAGCAAGCGGGTATCCACACCTTCGCCTACTTCATCATCGGATACGTGGGTGAGACGCCGGAAACGATGACGGCGACGATCGAACTGGCCAAGGACCTCGACCCGCGCTACGTGATGTTCACGAAAGCAACCCCCTTGCCGGATACGCCTCTCTTCGAGGAGGCGGTGCAGGCCGGACTCATTCAGCGCGACTACTGGCGTCGTTTCGTCTTGGGCCAGCGCACGGAGCCCATTCAGCCGTGCGTCCCCGATGCGAAAAAGTGGGTGGAGAAGGCCTATCGCGAGTTCTACTTCCGCCCCCTCCGAATCCTCAAACAGCTGTGGTACATCCGACGCTGGGCGGACTTCAAGAAGTCCTGGAATGCCTTCCTGGGTCTTCTGTTCTTCCGCATGACCGACAACGAAGTCTTGGAGAAGGTTTCCACGTCCGTGGATGCGGACAAAGCGAAGCCGCCCGTCGAAAGCAACCCCGAGGTCGAGCCGACCTTGCCCAGCGCAACCTCGCACCCGGTTGCCGAAGAGATCGAAGAGCCCGACTGGGCGACTTGATGCACGGTCTGGCCCCGGCCCCCCGTCGGTTGTAATCTTCGTCATGCATCGGACGCGAGATTTCGCTGCCTTGGGTGTCGCTCTCCTCCTCGCGGGAGCCCTTCTGTCACCGCTGTTGCAAAGCGGATTCCTGACGGATGACTATCACTACGTACGCATGGTCAACGTGGGTCCGCGCCACGCCGAGACCTGGGACCCCTCCCAGCCGACCGAAGTCTTCAAGGTCTTCTGGACCCAGGCATCCCGCGAGTTCGAACTTTACCGACCACTGGTGATTCTCTCGTACGCGTTCAACTATCGCTTCTGGGGCGGCACGGACCCGAAGCCCTACCAGGCCTTCAATCTCATCGTTCATCTGCTGGGGGGAGCGGCGGCGTTTTTCCTGATGCGGCGGCTGATGCCCCGGGCGCCGCCCTGGGCGGTGGCCGTGGGGACATTCGCATGGCTGATCAGTCCGATCCAGTTGGAGGTGGTGGCTTGGTCCGCCACGCGCTCGGACGCCTTTTCGTTTCTGTTCGGCGCCCTCGCTCTCGCGGTCAAACTGGGTCGGCCGCAAAGACTCATCCTGCCAGCCGTTCTCGCGGCCCTCTCCCTCCTCTCCAAGGAACAGGCCGTCTTTTGGATCGGCACCCTCTTCCTCGTGGACTTCTTGGAGCCCGCGAGCCACCCCGGTGCTGCAATCAAGGAACGGTTTGCGAAAACGCTCCGACGGGGATGGCCTCTCCTCCTCCTCTTGGTGGCTTACTTCCTGCTCAGGCTGGAGCTTTTCGGCTCCTCCTTCCAGAAGAACGCCTACGCCAAGAAGGACTTCGATTCGTTCTTCTCACTGGCGCTGTGGGCGCGGTATGGGAGATCGGCAAGGGTCTTGGCCATGCCCATCTCCACTCTGGCCTTCCCATCTGGATGGACACGGGTCCTCCTGATGGCGGGCTCCGGTCTGGGGACGGCGAGCTGCCTGTTGCTGGGCCTACCGCGACTGAGGCGACTGAAGCTCCTCCCATCCCTCGTCCTCGTCATCCTCTTCTTCGGGCCGTTTCTCCTCGCCGTGATGGTCAACGAGGTGGGCTCCGATCTCGTGAACACGCGGGCCTGTTACACGCCGATGTTCGCCGTGGGAGCTCTGATCGCACTCGCGACAGCATCGGGCAAGGCAGGGCGCACAGCCAGCGTCCTCGTCCTTTCCGCTTGGTGCCTGGCCTCGGTTCCATCGCAAGAACTCTACGTGGACGCCCACCGAGGCGTGGAGGAATCCCTCGCTTCGATTCGCACGGCGCTCCGCAGTCCCGCATTGGAGGGCCAAAACCACGTCGCCATCCTGGGATACCGGGAGCAGGACTACTTTCGGGGGTCCTTCGACCTCTCCGGCGCCATCCGCCCGGCCCTTCAGCGCCCATTCATGGACAGGGACTGGCAATTGGATCTCGTGGGTGCGGATATCGGTCGACCGAATCTCGAGCACTGGACCCCCTTCCCCGAACTTTTCGCACATGGGAACGGGTCGCCGCACGATCGAGACGATCTCGTCTTGTTGGCCATGACGGACGCGGGCGAGGGACGCCTGACCACCCGGCTCGCACACCCCGGCCGACGCGCTCCTCCGAATATCCAGCTGGTTCGCCCCGAGCCGGGCGAGCGGCGAGAGATCTCAGTCGGCCCCTTCGAGGCGCGCTTCGCGTTCCTCGCGCCCAACCTGGATCCCACGCGCCTCGCCTTGCTCATCGTGGAAGCAGGAGGCGTCGCATTCGGGGAGCGACCGCTCCCCGTCTCGGCCGTGCTGCGGTCGAAGACACCCAAGGACGAAGGACGGTTTCTCTTCGAGATCGCCTTTCCCCTTCCCGAAGCGGCTCTCGAACAGTTGCCGAATTCAAAGTTCTTCGGTTTCGCCGTTCAGTTCCATGGAGAAAACGACCCGTGGTCGGCCGCGTCCCCTCTGCGTCTCTTCCAGGTCGCTCGACCATGACCGACGGACTCGATCTCGGACGAGGCCGGTTCATCCCGATCGCCGAACTCAAGTTCCAGGCGGAGCCTTCGTCGGGGCCGGGTGGTCAGCACGCCAACCGATCCAGCACGCGCGTCGTCGTGCTCTTCGACATCATGGATTCGTCCTCGCTCACCGCGAGCGAGAAGGCGACGCTCGCCCGGAAACTGGCCTCCCGACTCATCGGAGGGCGCGTCCTCAGAGTGGCCATCCAGAGCGAGCGCAGCCAACTTCGAAATCGAGAAGCCGCCCTGGCACGGATGGAGGAACTCCTCCGAGAGGCCTTGAAGCCAGCGGTCCCTCGGCGTCCCACCCGTCCGACGGCGGGATCGAAGCGCCGGCGCATCTCCGCAAAGAAACGCCGCGGAGAGACGAAGAGGCAGCGACGCCCTCCCCGCGCCGACGATTGAGGCCTCCTCAGCGACGCGAGGAGACGATCCGACGAAAGAACTCCGCGTAGGACTCGGCCACCCGACTCCAGGTGTGGGAGCGAGCGAAACTGCGATTGCGATCGAGCACCGCGGAAGGGGGCGGGTCCATGACGACGTCCCGGATTCTCGCCGCAAGGGCCTGCGCATCCTCCGCGGGGTACTCGAGGACTCGGTCGCCGGCCCATGCCCTCACCCCCTCGCACACCGCCGAAATCACGGGCCGCCCGGCGGCCATGGCCTCCAGTACGGGAATGCCGAAGCCTTCCTGGTCGGAGGGGGCCACGAGAGCACGGGCCTCGGCGAGGAGCGCTCGCAGGACTTCGTCCGAAACGGGCCCCAGGCCCCACAAAGGGCCCTCGCGCAGGCTCTCCGTGCCCTCTCCCACCCAGACGATACCGACACCGGTTTCGTCGGCGAGACGTCGGGCCGCTCGGGCAAGCACCCCTGGCCGCCTGCGGGGGCGGAACTTCCCTACCACGAGGACGAAGTCGGACGGGACGGCGGGGAGGGGTCGGGACGGGGGGCGTTCGAAGAACATGTCCGCAACACCGTTCCCGATGGTCTCGACCGGGGCCTTGAATTCGGGCACGACGGTCTTGAAATCGCGGGCCGTCGCCTCGCTGACGCAAACCGTGGGGAATGGCTTGGCCAGTTCTCGAGTCAGCCAAAGCTCACGGAGAATATTCCGCCTTTCGTCCCCGGCAGAACCACCGCGCGCCCACGGGATGTCATGCACGCATCGACTGGCGAAACCGAGCAATCGCGCAGGCAGACTTGTCACGGGAGTGTGAAGGTGCGCCACGCCCAGGCGAGCGCAGAGGGTGGGGAGCATGCGTCGCCGCCAAACGGGTCGCGGCCATGCGCCGCCAGCCACGACGACCCGTCCTACCTCGTGGCCCTGATCCTGAATGGGGCGTCGGGCGAGGCCAACGATCTCGAATTCCGGGAGAGCCTTGGGCAACTCCTGAAAGAGCTGCCGCGCCTGTCGCTCGACCCCGCTAGGATAGGGGGCTTCCAAGACGCTGAGGTCCAAGGCCATGAGAGGTCGGGCTGACGCGGTCATCGCTGCATTGTGTGGGGAGTCTTCCGACTTGAGCAAGTCCCGTCGCCAATCGTCGCCACTCCTCATGGCACTCGCGGTGCTCAGCACGGTCCTGCTCGTGTCCGGCTTTTTTCTCCCCTGGCTGGCCTGGGAGTCCCCCCCCATCCTCCCGGCGCTGACAAGCCTGCCGGAGAGCCAATCCGTGGAAGGCTGGCGGCTGCCTGAATTCGCGCGCACCATCGGACGTTCCTGGGTGGTCTTCCTGACGGGCATGTTCTCCGAGAAGGAGCCGCCGGACCCAGCCCTCGCCTGGTTGGTCTATCTGTCGCCCCTTCTGGGCCTGTTGCTCCCCCTGGCCCTGCGTACGTCCCGCCTGGCCCTGCGTTTCGTGGGCGGACTGCACTTGGCGGTCCTCGCCCTCGTCATTCCGCGACTCGCGGCCGGGGAGCGCTGGTTCGAGGCCCTCGGCTTCGGCGTCGAACCCTCCCGGGGGCTTTGGGTGGCGGCCATCGGACACCTGACGGCGGTTCTCCTCGTATTCGTCCTCGACAATCTTCATGGAAACGGCCAGCATCGGGTAGAGTAACCGGAACATCGAGGAGACATGCATGTCAGTCCCAAGTCCCCGGCTTTTCTTGGTCGTCGTCATCACCGCCTTGTTCATTCCCTCGCTGCGAGCTCAAGCCGAGATCGATGATCCGGTGATCCAGCGCTCGATCGAGGTCCTCTTGGAAATGCAGGAAGGCGACAACAACGCGGAGTGGCCCTACGAGGGGGTCTACCGGGTGGGCGGCAAGATCCCCATCGGCTATCGCGTCGGAGGAACGTCCATCGCGGCGACGGCGCTTCTGCTCACGCCGGGTTACGCGAAGGACGCGAAGCGCCAAGAGGCGGTCGGGAAGGCGCTCGCCTTCGTCCTCACGTCTCTCGAAGATCCCCGCATGCAGAAGGGCTTCAACAAGCGCAACTACGACGTGCGCGGTTGGGGTCACGCCTATGCCCTCCTGTTTCTTCTTCGACTCGAAGAGGCGCATCAAGTCCCCAAGAGCAAGGCGACCCAGGTGAAGGCGGCCCAAAAGTGGCTCGTGAAGACGTTGCAGGCCATGTCCATCCCCGAATCCGGCGGGTGGAACTACTCTTTGCCCCGGGGCCCCCAGAGCCCCCGCAACGCGGCGTCCCCCTTCATGACGGGCCCGACGCTCCAAGCTCTTTTCCTGGCCAAGTCCATGGGGCTTTCGGTCAATGCGTCGATCGTGAAGCGAAGCCTCGACGCCTTGGAGCGGGGACGCACGGCCTCGGGGGGATATGCCTACGGCTCCCCACCGACCAAGTCCCTCGCGAAATCGCAGGAAGACAAGCTGAGGTTCATGCACAAAAAACCGGGTTCAGTGGGACGCATGTGCGTCGCCGAAGCGACGTTGGCCCTGGCGGGTCGGGGTGACCAGAAACGTCTGAAGGATGCCGTCGACTCCTTCTTCAAGTTTCGAAAGGAACTCGTCGTTCGCAAGCAGAAGAACGGCACCCACATTCCTCCCTACGGCGTCGCGCCCTATTACTTCGTCTATGCTCACCACTATGCGGCTCAAGCCATCGAACTCGTCACCGACGAAACGTTTCGCAAGGCCGCCCGGGAGAAGTTGAGAAAGATTCTCCTCTCGGAGCGGGAGAAGGATGGTGGATGGAACGACCGGGTGTTCGCACGCTCTCGCAACTACGGAACGGCCTTCGGAATGATGGCGCTCCAGATGGCGCGCCTCCCCGCGATCCCATCCTGGCAACAACTCTGATCTCTCGGATCTCCACGTCGTGAATCGCATGTCTTTCCTTGGCGCCGCGCAACTTGTGTGCGCGGTCGCCGTTCTCCTCTCCCCTCTCCCAGGTCAGGATGCCGGCCCAAGACCGCCTCGGGCCGAGATCAAGATCACGCCGTCCGACCGGGCGTTGGCGCTCACGGGTCGGACGCGTCTGAAAATCGACATTCATGTCCGGGCCCCCGCATCGGCTCCCTTCGCCATTCGCCTGGATGTGCGGTTGGCCGACAAGGTTCTCCTGCGTCGCGATCATCTGCCCCCCAGGGCCGCGGACACATGGAAGAAGGGGGAGGTTCTCTCCTACGAGCTCCCCGTCACGATCCCCGCCTCGGCCCTCGGCGCCAAGGGAGAAGCCGAAGTGTGGGTTGGGTTCCGTGGCCCGAAGAAGGGGAAACTCTTCCCTCCCGCCGGGGCCTTGGCTCGCAAGGGCATGGGGCTCGTAGGCTGGATTCCGCTCCCTGAATCCGCTCCCCTGGATGACGAGAAAAGCTTGGACGCCTTGCTGTCGGCGGCGAAGGCGCTGCTCAAGGAGGGGCACGGCGAATCGGCCTGGGCGGCACTCACGACAGGCTACCGTCGCACCGAACTCGAATCGGCGAAGCGCCGCATCCTTCAGGCGCTCGAGGCTCTCCCCCCCGTCACCCCGCGCCCCCTCGATCTCGTCGAGGAGGCGATCGTGGAGCGCAGGATCGAGGCGGAAAAGAGACGTTATCTTCGTCGCGAGGCGGGCCGCCTGAACGACCGGGGCCTTTTGCACGGAGCCCTCCGTATTCTCGAGACCATTGGTGGTTCGCTGGCGGAGGACGGACGCAAGGCCGTGCTGGGCAGCCTTGCGTCCGCGACGAGAAATCTCGAGGATCGCCAGGACATCAAGGCCAAGATCCTGAAGAGGATCTCGGAGGACGCCCGCAACGAAGCCGCGACTCTCCTGAAGAAGGTCAAGGCGCCCGACGCTCTTTTGAAGCGTACCCGTAGCTGGCTGTCCAAGGGGCGATACCAAGCCGCCCGCGCCGTTCTTTTGGAATTGCGCTTCTCCGAGAATGAAGAGCTACGCAATCGAGGCTACCGGCTCCTCGCGGAGCTCGACAAAGCGTGGCTGGCGGATACCCCGGCGGAAGATGCCGCCGCGGTCGAGGCGGCGGTCCATCACCCCGCGTGGGGACGCACGATCCACCGGGCGAGCCAAGAGTTCGTCTTTATCGGCCCGCGCACACTCGTGGAGGGCATACCCCCGGATTCCCTGAGACGGTTCGATCTGGCCTATCTCGTCCTCACGGACCTCTTCGGGCGCCGACCCAATCCCGACGGCGACCGCGTCACCGTGTACTTCAAGGAACTGTGGGACTTCGGCGGAGGTGTCGGCGGAGGCAAGACCATCGACATCGGTCGCGCCAAACCGAATGCGAAGAAACTCCGGGTCGACAACGGCCTGTTGTTTCACGAGCTGACCCACTGTGTCGACGACACCAACCCGATCGTGGCCGGGTTTCGCGAGGGCTTGGCGAACTTCGGAGCGGCCTTCTGCTTCGATCAACTCGGCCCCAAACGCGCCTTCGATCGTGCGCGAGCAACCTCGGCGAAAGCGTTTCGCGCCGACTATCTGGACCGGGATCTCGAGTACTGGCGCATCCCAAACTACGCGCCGAGCGCAGGGTTTTTCCTCCATTTTCTGCGCTACGCTCCGCGCGCCTCCGGCGTGCTGGACTGGTCCCCCTACCGCAGATTCTTTCGCGACTACCGACGCTCTCCCATGAAAGACGGGCGAGAACCCGACATCGTTCGCGCCCTGGGCTATCACCTCGCTCAGGCCTTCGGTCCCGACGTCTGGAAGGATCTTCGAACGTTTCGTTTTCCTCTCAGCGAGGACTCTCCCCAGGTCATCGCCAAGGAGATGGAGTCCTGGCGCTTGGGAGAGTTCTCCGCTTTCGAGGACGACGACGCCCGCGAAGGCGATCCCACGAGCCCCCTTCCGCGAGGACTCGTTTTCGCAGATCTCTTGGAGGATATGAAGCGCGGAAGCGTCGCGGACGCCGAGATCCGCGAGAGGTCCTTCGAATACGCCGGTCTTCTTCATGCCTGGCACGTCATCGGCCCGTTCAAGGTCAAGGGCGCCGACCCGTGGAAAGTGGTGTTTCCCCCGGAAAGGGAGTTCGATTTCGCCAAGTCGTACCTCGGGGAGGGGAACCGAATGCGCTGGACGGTCCCCAATCCGGATCGCCCTCCCGTTCAGATCGATCCTCTGGGGCGAATCACCTTCCAATACCCCTATCAGAACAACAGCGCCCTTTACGCCCTCACCCACATCACCCTCCCGGAGGCGACCGAGGTGGCCTTTCACGTCCGCGCCGATGATCACGTCAGCCTCTTCGTGGACGACATTCTCCTCGGCCAGTACCGCAACCGCGGACGGGCGGGTGGGCGACCCCGTTGGTGGCAGGCAGACAGGGGCTTCGCGCCGGACGCCATGGTGTGGACGGCCCGGCTTGCGGCAGGTCGCCACCGGATTCTCGCCAAGGTCCGCAATGATGGAGGCAGGGCAGGCCTCGTCGTGGCCGCGACCGGCGTCGACGGTCGGCCCATCCAGGACCTCGTGGAAGATGACGGCCCCGCCGACACACCCTTTGCGCGCGTCGAGAAGAAACGCTGGAAGCGGACATTCCATCATGCCTTCTCGTCGAAGAGTTTCTCATCCAAGTTCGACGTGAAAGTGGGGAGATTTCGTGTCCGGAGAAAGGCTCTGCAGGGCGAAGACAGGGACGGAAAAGTGGCGTGGCGAAAGTACACGGTTCGCCCCGGATTCCCCAAGGACTCGCCGTCGAATCTGATCTGGCTCGCGAAGAAGGTCACGAAGAAGCTGAGGGAGTTCCGCCTCACGATGGACTTGGAATCCCAGGGACGCCCCAAGATCGGCATCACTTTTCAGGGCGAAGGCAAGGACGATGGACTCTCGGGGTGGACCGTCATTCTCCACCCGGCCGGCAAGGGACTCGGTGCCCGACTCGAACTCTACGACCGCCTCGTCTACCAAGCCCCGCCGCGGGAAGTCCAGGCGGCGGAGGGCGTCTATCGACTGGAACTCGAAGTCGCCGGGGGCCAGTGCAGCTTGAAGGTCAACGGGACCACTCTTCTCGACGCATGCTCCATCCGGCCCATCGCCCGCCGACGGCTGGGATTCATGACCTGGGGCCCCTCGTTGCGGATTCGGAACCTGGAAGTCGCGCGTCCCCGCTGATTCGCCTGAAACAAGGCGGGCGCCTCTGCGCACTCCTCAGAGCTGCTTCAGCTCAGCGAGCAGTTGCAACGCTTCGAGAGGGGTCAACGCATTGATGTCGATGGCGCGCACCCGTTCTCGGATGGGGTCTTCCACGGGCTCGGGCGCGAAGAGTTCGAGTTGGCTCTCGCGAGGCCTCTCCACCGCCCCCTCGCCGGCCTCCAGGCGTCGCAGAATGCGGCGCGCCGCCTCGATGACGGAAGAAGGAAGGCCCGCCAGGCGGGCCACATGGATGCCATAGCTCTTGTCGGTCGCCCCCTCGACGATGCGGTGCAGGAAACGGATTTCCTCTCCGGATTCGCGAACGGCGACGTTGTAGTTGACGACGGAGGAGTGAACCGAAGCGATCTCCACCAACTCGTGATAGTGG
This sequence comes from Planctomycetota bacterium, assembly GCA_011369445.1. Lineage (GTDB taxonomy): Bacteria > Planctomycetota > DRQF01 > DRQF01. The sequence continues at coordinate 20,459 of DRQF01000250.1, forward strand.
GTGGCAAAGAGTGTCTTGGCGCGGAGCTTCGTGAGGTGTTCCGTGATGGCCCAGGCCAGACTCAACCCGTCCCAGGTGCTCGTGCCCCGTCCCACCTCGTCCAGAATGACCAGGGATCGCTCGGTCGCGTTGTTGAGGATGTTGGCGACCTCGAGCATTTCCACCATGAAGGTCGAACTCCCGCGGGCGAGGTCGTCGCTGGCCCCCACACGAGTGAACACCTGGTCGACGACGCCGATGACGGCGCGAGCCGCGGGAACCCACGATCCCATCTGCGCCATCAAGGTGATGAGAGCGACCTGCCGGATGTAGGTACTCTTCCCGGCCATGTTCGGACCGGTGATGAGCATCGTGCGACGTCCCTCGTCCAGTTGGAGGTCGTTGGGAACGAAGGGCTCCTCGGTCCCGGTGGCGACGAGAACGGGGTGTCTCCCCTCCTCGATGACAAGTTGGCTCCCCGAAGTGATCTCCGGTCGGCAGTAGTCCCCTTCGCGAGCCAGCTCGGCCAACGACTGGATGACGTCCAAAAGTGCGAGGCGCCGCGCCGCCTCCTGGAGGTCGTCGATGCGCTCCTCGACCTTCGCGCGCAAGGCGAGAAACATGGAGTGTTCCAAGTCCCGCGCACGTTCGTCGGCATGGAGGATCTTGTCCTCGTATTCCTTCAACTCCGGAGTGATGTAGCGCTCGGCGTTCTTGAGTGTCTGCTTACGGATATAGGTCGGCGGAACCTTCTCCTTGTGCGCGTTGGTGACCTCGATGTAGTAGCCGAAGACGCGGTTGTAGCCGATCTTGAGGCTCGGAATCCCGCTGGCCTCGATCTCCCTCGCTTGGAAATTCGCGATGAACGTCTTCCCCTCGCGGCGAAGGCTTCGCAACTCGTCCAGCTCCGCGCAATACCCGTCGCGAAACACCCCGCCCTCCGTGAGGAGAAGAGGCGGCGAATCGTCGAGGGCATCCTCGAGTTCATGGACGAGAGCGTCCAAGTCCGGAAAATCGTGGGCGAGTTCGCGAACCCAGGTCGACTCGGAGTCGGCCACCGCGGCCTGCAGGGCGGGCCATCGGGCCAAGGAACGCGCCAAAGCCTTCAGGTCCCTCGGGCTGGCCCGTCCCGATCCGACCCGCGCAGCAAGGCGCTCCACATCGAGGACATCCCCCAGAGCATCCCTGAGACTCGCCAGGCGAGAGGGGCTCTCCACCAGATCCGTAACGGCGTCCTGGCGCTCCTGTATTTCCTCGGCGGTCGCCAACGGGTTCAGGATCCAGGATTTGAGGCATCGCGCCCCCATCGCCGTAACCGTGCGATCCATCACATCGAGCAAAGAACCCGATCGACCGCCGTCTCTTTGGTTCCGCACCAATTCGAGAGCGCTTCGCGTCGCCCTGTCCAGGGGGACATGGCGCTCCAAATGCACGGGAAGCAAGGAACGGATCTGTCCCGTCGCTCCCCTCTGAGTCTCCTGAAGATAGTCGAAGATGGCACCGGCGGCGCCCAGTGGGAACTCCTCCTGCTCGATACCGAAGCCTTGCAGGCGCTTCGTTCCGAAATGAGCGTTGAGGGCGCGCACCGCGGACTCGTGATCAAAGCAGTAATCCGGCCGGTAGGTGATCGGAGCCTCCAGTTGGGCCTTGACCTCTTCCATGGCGACGCCGCATTCCGCCAGCGACTCCGGCAGGAGCCACTCGGCCACCTCGATCGACTGCAACGCCCGAGGCAGCGCTGCGTCATCCACAAAACGCGTTCGGAATTCGCCCGTGGAAATGTCGACCCAGGAAAGACTCCAGCCGGAACGCGACGGAGCCAGGGCCGCCAGAAAGTTATTGTCCTTGTCGTCGAGAGATTCCTCATCCCACTGTGTCCCGGGAGTGATGATCCGGGTCACATCGCGCTCGACCAATCCCTTCGCTCGGGACGGGTCCTCGATCTGGTCGCAAATCACGACCTTTTTCCCGAGATCGACGAGCTTCTTGACGTAGGAGTCGAGTTGGCGCACGGGAACCCCGGCCATCGGAATCGCACCGTCGCCTTTCGAGCGCGACGTCAACGTCAGACCCAATAGGCGAGCGGCCTGCTTGGCATCCTCATGGAAGAACTCGAAGAAATCTCCCATGCGGAAAAACAGGATCCCGTCGCCATGGCGACTCTTGACCGAGTTCCATTGCTTCATCATGGGGGATGTCACGGGACTGGGCCCTCCAGGCTGCCGGAAAAGAAGAGTTTCCATTGGGGATTCGTCAGCCATGGTAGCCTGCTGGGGGAACATTGGAGGAACTCTATGGCCCCGGCTCGACGACGCGGAGGCCTCCTTCGGGAGGTGATCTCCGCCTCCCGACCTCTGCGCGTGACCGGCATCGCGACCCTGCTGACTCTGGCCATTCTCGGGGTGGAAACCGCACTGGGGTGGGTCCATCCCGGTGTCGCGGGCATCCTCTTGCTCCTGGACGCAGCCGTCTGGTACTTCGGCGTCGCCATGGCAGCCGGATTCGGCGATTACCGCGCCTTCCAGCCGGAGGACGTCGGTCGACGGCGTCTGCACTCTTTCGCCCTTCGGACCGCGGAATTCTGCATCATGCTGGTCCAAGCCCTCCTGCTGGGAATCGTGGCTTCACTTTGGCGGCGCTCGTGAGCTCTCGACTCCAAAAGGTGTGCGATGGCGCTCAGTTCCCCACGGGCCCTGCACCGGGACGCGACACCGAGAAAAGGGATCCGTCGGCGAAATGACCCCGCGTCGCGGCGGACCGAGCCATGGTCTATGACCCCGCTCTCCGACATGGAGCGAAATAGCAGAAGTCCTTTTTTGAAGGGAACTTCGAGAAGAAGACCGTGACCGCAGGCCCCCGAGGCGACCGCCCGAGGCACGAGGTTTCCACCGTGCGACGAAGCCCTGGCGGGAAGCAGGGCCAACCCGACGTTTCCGTTCGGACGGCTGGTCCGTCCTTTGCGAAACGTCTTGTCACGGAACCATCTGCTTCTTCGGAGGGGCATTCAGTGCTCCCCGGAAGTGGGAATAGGCGTGACAAATGGGGCAGCCCACTAGGGTGAGAGGAGTCCTTGAGTCCATGAAAAATGTGTCTGTTGTGCGTGGCCTCGTTCTCGTCATGGGAGTCGCCTTGGCGATCACCGCCTGCGGTGGCGGAAGTCGCAGCGGCGGCGGCGGCAGCGACGGGTCGGTCGTGGAAATCGCCGTCCAAGGCGTAGGGGCTCCCATTTTCACCAACGGCCAGGCCCCTCAACCCGTGTGTCCCCAAGGAGCGTTCCTGAACGCTCGCGTGTCCATCAAGTTCTCCGGCCCCGTGGATCCGTCCAGCCTTCCTCCGGACGGTCCGGCCCAGGCGGGTTCGATTCAGATCGTGAACACCGCGACGAACACGCCCGCCACTGGGGTGTTTTCCGTGGACCCCACGGACCCCTCCATCGTCCATTTCACGGCGCTGCCCCCCAGCAACCCGGCACAGGGCTGCAGTGCCGGCATGATAGCGAATGGAAGTTACACGATCTTCATTCCCGACCAGACCAGCGGCGCGGCCCAGGTGATCCGGGTGGGAGATGCGCCGGTGAGCCAAGCAGTCACGACCTGCTTTCGCGTGGTGTCGTGTGGAGCGCCGGGTGACATCCCCTTCACGGATTCCGATCCCAATCCTCCGGCGATCGTCGCCACGACCCCACACATGGACGCCACGGCGCCGGTCACGAGCCAAAGCGCCATCGCGTTCACGCCTTCGTCGTCCCAGATCGTCGTCGACGTGGACCAGGCCCTCGAGCCCACGACCGTGAATCAGAACACGGTGTTCCTGATCAACACGACGGCGAACCCCAACAACCCGATTCCTCAGGCCGGAACCATCGAATTCACCCAACTCGGATTCATCCCCGGTGAGAACGTCTCGCGTATCAAGATCACGACGACCCTCCCCGTGGGGGATGGCGACGTGTATGAAGTACGTTTCAACGGCGTGACCGACTTAGGCGGCCAAGCCCTCACGGTCCCCGCGGGAACGTTGCTCTTCACCGTTCAGGACAACATGAACCCCATGCCCCAGACCTTCGTGGAAAACTTCGACACCACGACGAATCGGGGCACCCTCACGGGCGAGGCCGCCTGGGACGGCAACGGAAACGTGAGCTCGACGTTCCCTCTCGAGATCGTCGGTGACGGCACGGACGGCATGGGGATGTTCAACACGTCGGTCACCATCAACACGGACATGACGCCGACGAACGCCCCGGGCATCTACAACTTCACGGATCTCACGGTCGGCGACCCCCTCAACTTCGGAGTCATGATCCGCTTCATGAGTACGACCGACGTGGCTCCAGGAGAAAGCAATATCGCCATTCGTCTGAGATCCCAGGCGGGGGTCGACATCCTCGACGGAGCACAGATCATCTGCAACGGACGCTCCGGCGAGTCTGGAGGCACGTCGCCACCGTCCGACTCCTCCAACCGCCTCGGAGGTTGGGGCGGACCTGGAGCCGGAGCCGGAGGTATCGCCTCTCCCAACACGGACGGCACCGCGTCCCCCGCGGGGAACCCCGGAGAGGGCGGTCACATCTCCGCCACGGATCCCAGTCTGCCGGGCGATCAGATCAATACCTCTCCCGGCAACCCCCTCTATGGAGGGGGCGGCGGCGGCGCGATCGGGACGGCGCCGAACAACGGTGGCGGGGCCAGCGGCGGGGGCGGCGGCTCGGCCAGCTCGTTCGGGGGCTACGGTGGATCGAATCCCCCTCCTTCGCCCAGCTTCACTTTCAGCCCGTCCACGGCGGGTGAGTCCCATCCCGGCACCGACGGCATGGGTGCCGGTGCTCCGCCTCCAGGACAGCCCGGCCCCCTCCCCGCAGCGATGATCCCGCCCCTGCGGAACGCCATCGGAGGGAGCGGCGGCGGTGGCGGCGGTGACCGCGTGATCCTTCCCTCCAACACGATGACACACCGACCGGGCGGCGGCGGTGGCGGCGGCGGCGGGGCGTGCCGGATTTCCGCCGGACAGGACATCATGGTCGGAACCGCATGCCAGCTCCGCGTCGACGGCGGCGACGGTGGGGGGACCTCCCTCCCATACTCCGGCAAGGGCGGCGGAGGTTCCGGCGGCTCACTCCTCCTCCAAGCCTTTGGAAACATCAATCTCGGCATCGGCCCGATCCTCTCCGCACGGGGAGCCTTTGGTAGCGGCGGCATCCCACCCAATTCCACCCTCAACGGCGACGGCGGTCGTGGTGGTGACGGCGTCCTTCAGCTCCAAGACGGGTCCTCCAGCTTCCTGAACGTCCTCGCCACGAACGCAATCATCGCAGCCGGAGAGTTCACAGGGGGCCAGCTTTCCCTGGGAGGTGGCGGGTTGACGGGAGTGGCCGAATCGCTGCCGATCGATACGGGGTCCGCAAGTCCGGACTACACCTCCGGCAGCGCCGTCATCGACCTGGGGACGATCGCCACGTCCACGGTCACGGTCGAAGTGATCGGCATCGCCGAGGACCCCACCTCCCCCGGCAACCCGGCCACGACCGCCATGGCCGCGGACGGGACACCGCTCATGTCCAGCCCGACCCCCTTGAGTCAGGTGGACCTGTTGGACGGGTACCGGTTCTTCAAGATCATTATCACGTTGACCTATCCACCGCCTCCCGCCTCGACGCTGGGCGACGTCCTTCCCAACGTGGATTCGGTGACGATGAACTACGAGACCTGATCGATGAGGTGTGAAATCCGAATGCGGGACGAGCCGAAATCGGGAGCCATGTTCCCCACTGAGCCCAGGATGAGCGAGACCGCGCAAGCCGAACAGGGTCTCATGCCCAAACCGGGCTCGTCGGCGGGCAGGGATGCGGAATGGCTGAGGGAAATGGCCCCGCGTTGCAGCGAACCAGGGCCTGGGGTAGAATTATCGGCCCCGTCGAGGAGCGAACTTGCGGAAGTCCGCCCTTGCAGGGAACTTCGAGAAGAAGCCCATGACAGGAGTCCCCCGGGACTCCCGTCC
>DRQF01000251.1 GCA_011369445.1 Planctomycetota bacterium
CGGGGGAATACTCTACCAGCGCTGGGGAGGAAAGGGAGGGCGTCCTCCCGGATCGCGGGGAGGACGCCCCAGGGGCTTCAGGGCCGCAGACCTTCTTCCATCCGCGACATTCGCTTCTCGAGGCGATCGATGCGATCCAAAAGAGACTGCAGGACGTCTCGGACGGGTCCATCCACCTGGGCCAAGGGCACCTGCACGGGTCCCATGTCGGCGGCGGCCTCGGCCACCGCGCGGATCAGGTGCCCTTGGTAGGTGAGTTTCGGAGCGGGGTTCTTGCCTTTGCGCCTCCCCTTCGACTTGCGATGAGGGGCAGGCTTCCTGCGGGCCTTGGGGGCCCGCAGCTTCCGCTCCAAAGCGCCGGCGTCGACGTGGGGATTCACGATGATGTAGATGGTGTTCCCCTGGATAGTGGGGTGGAGATCCAGATGGATGTCTCCGTCGTTTCCGATCGTTTCGAGGGCTCTGCGGATCAAGCCGTCCAGCTCGAGGCCTCCTCCGCGCTTGGCAGCCTTGGGCAGCTTCTTGTCGAGGTGCCGGCGGAGTTCCGACTCCAGGCGCTCGAGGGTGGCGGCTCGCCTGCGTGAGGAATCCTTGGCGCCCTTGTCGGCGCGCCGTTGCTCAAAGACGTCTTCCAAGGTGGGCAAGGCGCCGAACATGGGCGTCCGGGGTGGTTGCGGAGGGCGGGCATGGACACGCTGACGGGCCAAGGCCTCGAGTTCCCGAGCTTCCTCATCGAGGCGACGGGCTTCCTGTTGGATGGCCCGACGTTCGGCGCGGGCGTGAAGCTCGAGTTGCCTCGCGGTCTGCTCGGCGTTGCGCCGATGCTTCTTCAGCTCCTGTTCGTATCGCTGTTGCAGGGAACGGGCCTTCTGCTCGAGTTTGGCGCGATTCTTTCGCATGGCCTCGTCGAGCTTTCGCAGCGCCTTCTCGAGTTCGCGGCGGGCCTGCCGACGCGCCTCCTCGGACTGGATGTCTTCCAAAGACTCCATCTTCTCCTCGATCTGCTCGCGATGGCTCTCCATCTTCTCCTGGGCGCGCTCCATGTTCTCTTCGATCTTCTCGAGGGTCCGCTCCATGAGGGCCTCGCGGCGCTCCTGTTCACGCTCGACCGATTCCTCGAGACGCTCGCGCTCCTGCTCGATCTTCTCCTCGAGTCGGGCGATCCGCTCTTCGAGGGCTTCGCGCCTGCGTTCGATGGACTCTTTCCTCCGCTCGACGGCTTGGCGGTTCTCTGCTCGCCGTCTCCCGATCGATTCCGGGTCGGGAGGTCCCGCGGGTGAAACGGGCGTGGCAAGGTCGATCAGGACGGTCCGCACCTTGCCGCCTCTTCCCACCTCCAGGCGGAGGTTTCCCCCACGGTTCTTCTTGATGCGGTCGAGGAGCGCATCATGGGTGAAAGCAGTGTCGTCGCCGAAACCGATGAGAAGGTCGCCGGGACGAATGCCCGCCCGTTCGGCCGGATAGCCCGCCTCCACGCTCACCACTTCGAGAGCGTGATCGGGGTCGACGCCATAGGGAGCGCAGACTTGGGCCGATGGATGCTTCAAGACGACTCCGATGCGATCCGGGCAGGCGGCGAGATCTGTCGCGGGGGCCGCCGGAGCGGGGAGGTCCTCGATGAAGACGATGGGTTCTTCTTCCACCTTCGGCGGGGCCGGAATCTCCGTGGGTTCCTCGGGAGCCACGGGTTCGGGAGCGACCGCGGGATCCTCCTCTTGTGGGAGCCAGACTCCGGCCGCCAAAACCTGACCTCCCAACAGGAGGGTCAGGACCGTGAGGATGCCGAGGGCCTGAAGGCCGCGGCGGAGCGTCGAGGGACGTGTGGTCGAGAGCGCGAGCATTTCGATTCTCCTTTTCAATTGAGATTTCGAGCCGAACCAAGGCACCAACCCGGCGGGGGCGCCTTGGGCGGCCAGGGGCCGCGCGTAGTCCACAAGAGCGAGGGCGTAGCTCTTTCTTCGCCCGGTGTGGAGGACCACGAGCTGATCGCAGGACAATTCTCGCAGGCGATCCACCTGCGAGGAGAACCACCAAACTGCCGGGTGAAACCAAAACAGTGCGGTGAGTACGTTTTGAAGGGCGAGGGTCAGCCCGTCGCCACGGCGCAAATGGGTGAGCTCATGGCGCATCCCCCAAATCAGTGCCGGGGAGGGAGGCGCTTCGGCGTCCCTGAGAGGGACGATGAGGACCGCGCTGCGGCAGCCGGCACAGCAGGGACCGGAGACCTGCACGGAGGCGCGCAGACTCACACGGCGTTCGAGCCCGTATTCGCGGGCGAGCTTCGCGAAGGCGCTGTAGACGGGTCCGTCCTGGACGAGGAGGGATTCTTCAACGAGCCTGCGGGTGAGTCGGAGTCGACGGGCAAGGAGCATTGTCATCCCCGCCAGCCCTAGGAACCAGAGGATTGTCCAGGGGGCGATGTCCCTCGCAAGCCTGTGAACCCAGGGTTGGTCCGCGGCGGGGACGGGCTCCTCGAGTGTCATGGAGAAGAGCTCTTCCGATTCGATACCGGGCTCGGCTGGGGGTGTCGTTTCCGCGAGACCGATCGCGGCCAGCAAGGCGCGTTGACCCGCTGCCTCGTCGTACGATGCGTAGGAGTCGACGACCCACAGAGGATCGGGATCGCTCGGGAGCGTGGTGGGCGCCAACCATGCTTGCGGTGCGGCACTGGCCGCGTGGGCTGGTTCCTTCTCGACCAGCATGTCCGCGAAACGGCCCTGGACGAGGATCTGTGCGAACGGAAGAGCCAGTGCCAGGACGAGGATGATCACGAGGAATCGATAGGCTTGGACGGGGTCATGGCGGCACAGCCTCACGACAGCGAACGCCAGGAGGGCGAGCAGCGTGAGGCCGAGAGTGCACACGAGAAGGTGGCCTGCGAGAAGCGTCACGACTCATCCTCCCCGTCGTGCAACCGCGTCTCAATGAAACGTTTCAGGTCCTGCAACTCCTCGCGACTCACCTCTTCCTTGTCCAGAAGATGGACGAGCAGGGGCTCGACCCGGCCGTCGAAGAGTCGGTCCACGAGGTCGTCCACCATGGACGTCGTCACCTCGTCACGGGTCTTGCGCGCGACGTAGAGATGGGCCCGTCCGCTGCCCTTCTTGACCCGGACGACCTTCTTTTTCTCGAGGATCGTCAGCATCGTCTGGATCGTCGTGTAGGCGAGCGGCTTTTTGCTTCGACGGGTGTACAGATCCGTCACCTCGCGCACCGTCAGGGCGTTGGCGTCGGCCGACCAGATCACTCGCATCAGCTCGAGCTCGAGGTTCGTCAACAAAGTACGTTTCGCCATGGGGCGCTTCTCCTGAGAGGGCTCCGGTCCGTGGGGTTGCTCTATCTCCTAAGCTTTTAGGAGTTCGATGTCAAACCCTTTCACCCATCGGGAGTTTTTTTTCCCGAGACCCCACCGTCGACCCTCCCTTCAAAAAAAAGATTGGACTCTCGATCCGGATTCTTCATCCTCTTTGTGATCCTTGGAGTAAGGATCGAGGAGACGGAATGTCCGAGACCACGCCAACCTCGTTCACCTGTGACCTTTGTGGGGGCACAGAAGCTTCCCTTTTTCTCGAAAAAAGAGGCGCTCGCTATCTTCGCTGCCCGGAGTGCGATTTCGTCTTCAGCGACCAGGGGCCGGAGGCCGGTGGGGCCGCCAATCACGCCTACTTCGAGAAAGCCCTCGCGACCTATGTCGCCAAGGCCTACAGCGCGAAGAAGCAACGGGCCTATCGGGGGAAGTTGAGGGCTTTCGAGCCCTATCGGAAGACGGGACGTTTCCTCGAAGTGGGCTGCAACGTGGGGGGGCTGCTCTACCAGGCGCGTGAGATGGGCTGGAACGTCCAGGGCGTCGAGCCCGTCGAGGCCTGCGCCCGTTGGGCGCGGGAGGGGCATGGGCTTGATGTTCAGGCGTGTTTCCTCGAGGATGCGGATCTCGAAGAGGGGGCCTTCGACGTGGTCTATTCCAACGCGGTCCTCGAACATCTCCCTCACCCGGGGCGAGTCATCGCGCGCATGGGTCGTCTCGTCCGCCCGGGAGGCGTCGTGTTCGCGGACACGGTCAACGTGGACTCCTACACCTGGGATTTCGTCGGCCCGGACTGGAAACTCGTGGACCCCCAGGTCCACTTGTGCCTCTACACTCCGAGGACGCTGCGGCGCTACTGTGAAGAGGCCGGTCTGCGGGTGGTGAAGGTTTCGACCCACGGCGTGCGGTTCCGCCCCAACCATGCCCCGGCTCTCAGTGGGGGGGCCCGACTCATGGAAGAGATGAGAAAGCTCCCATGGAGCCTCAAGACTCGCTACAGTCTGAGGGGAGACAGCATTGCGATTCTGGCCGAGCGGCCACTGACTTGAAGAGGGATTCTCGCCTCTCGCCCCGATTTCGAAACCCGGGGCCGGCCGGCTGCGTGTGAACGGGGGAGCCCGGAGGAGGTCCGTCATCGACACCACGTTCGAGTCCTTGGTGCGCGTTCACGGCCCCCGAGTCCACGGGCTCTTACGCCGTCTGCTGGAACGGGAAGAAGACGTCCAGGATGTCTATCAGGAGACCTGGTTCGCACTATGGAAGGCCATGATCCGCTTGCAACTCAATCGGGACCCGTGGCCCTTCATCCGCAAAACGGCGGTGCGCAAGGGGATCGACCGGCTTCGTCGCCGCGCCCGCAGTCAAGAGATCCCTTGTGCGTTCGAAACCGAGCCGAAAGCCCCCTCCCGCGCCGTCGGCGAAGAAGTGGATCTCGGCATCTTGCAACGGGAAGAGCGAGCCTGTCTCGTGCTCTACTTCTGGGAGTCCTGCACCGTGAAGGAGATCTCGGCGGCGTTGAATGTCCCGCCGGGGACCGTCAAGACCTGGATGTTTCGGGCCAGGGCGAAACTGCGCAGACACATCCTCAGAAATCGGGCCCGGACATCCGAGGAGGGCCTCTCGTGAACGAGCGGTCTTTCTTCCGCCCGATGCACTTTGCTCTCGCAGCCCTGATTCTCGTCGCCTCGGCGGCGGCCCAGCGAGACGCGGCGTCTCTCGACCGGGGTGAGATCGCGGGGATCGCTCCCGGCGTCAGTCGCCTGCGAGCGCCGCTTTCGGTTCGAAGCGCCGTGGACCTCGAAGACCGTTCCCGCCTGACCCTCGGGCCGGAGAGTTTCTTGGAACACTGGCTCGTGAGTGACCTTGCCGGACACATTCCAGGCCTTCAGTCGGTGGAAATCCTGGAGCGCGTCCAAGCGCGGTCGGATTCCATGGGCATCGCCGCCACATCGGAGCGGATCGTGGAGGTCGTGGGCCGGGACTCGGCCGTGCGGGATGCCGCGCGGCTCATCCGCGGTCTCGTGGTGCGCCGGGGCCCTCGGATCAAGGCCGAGGTGTGGATGGTCCACCACCGATCCAAGGACACCGCCGACGCCTCCGGCGTTCTCGAAACGCTCACGTCGCGGGCTTTCGAACGTCGTCTCGACGAACTCGCCCGGGCCGCCGACGTGGTGGTCGACGAACCTCTCGTCCTGGAGTTCGCGTCCGGGCGCGAGGCGGTCTTTCGCACCGGCACCCGGAAGAATTACGTGAAGGACTACGAGCTCGTGACGTCGGGGGCGTCGGAAATCTTCCAACCCGTCATTTCGAGTTATGAGGTCGGGCGGAATGTCCGTGCCGCGGGGCTCCTCCTCGGGCGCCGCGGCGGGATGGCGGTCTCTCTCGATCTCGAGTTCGCCGCCGCGACGGGCGCGCCTGTCCTGTGGACGGCCAAGGTGGCAAGCCGCGGCCGCACCCTCACCCTCACCATGGAGCGGCCGCGGGTGCGTCAGGTGACTTGGCGTAGCGGTGTCCTGAGCTTGGACGCGGGCGAAGTGGGGTTTCGCGCTGTGGATCTGCCGGCCCTCGCGGGTGCGGAGAGCGACGGACGCTTGGAAGTTCTTTGTCGTTTCCATCCGGTGGCTCTTGCCACCCCCGGGCGTCGGGGCGTCGTGCAAGGTTATGACCGCCAAGCTGGCCTCGCCATCGTCCTCGGTCCCGGCGAGACAGCTTTCGATGTGGGGGACGAGATCCGTCTCGTGCGTGGGAAGCAGGTCGTGGCGGGGGGCGTCGTGCACGAGGTCTTCGGGCCTCTCTTCACGGTTCGCGTGACGCGAGGCCGTGTCCGATCGGGGGACGAGGTCCAATGACGGCACCTCGCGAGTATCGTCCTCCCGGGCCCGACCCATCCCGCCGGCCGGTCTGCGAAGACGTGGAACTTTGGATTCGCGGCGATCGATCCGAACGTCACGACGACGCCGACCTCGAGCTCCACCTCGAATCCTGCCCGACCTGTCGGGAACGATTCTCTGAGATCCGCATCCTCTTGGCCGTGAAGCCTGCCGTCGAAGATCCCTCAGCCGTGCCTCCCGTTCCCGTGACGGTGTGGCGCCCACGGATCCGCGACCTGGCGGTGGCTGGAATCCTCCTCGCCGTCCTCCTTGCGAGCGCTTCGCGGGACCGAGTTTCCGTCTCCCACAGCGCGCCGCGCCCCGTCCCGCGGTTCGTCGGGCGCCCCGTGACCCCCGCCTCGGTGCGCGTGGAGCAAGAGCGCAGGGGGTTTGGAGAGAGACGGTTCGCATCCCTCGTTCGAAGGGGGCCCACCGTCCCCGTGCGACACCGGCGGGCCATGCGGTGGGAATCGCCGTGATGCGTCACGTCTTCGTCCCCCTCGTCGCCCTTTGGCTGCTCAGCGGCTGGGCTCACAGTCAGACCACACCCCGGCGAAAGGTTTTCTTCGGCCCCCCGGAGGCCACGGCGGCCGAGGCCGTCTCCACCCCTTCGAGCCCGGACGGGCTCTTCGGAGAGTGGTTGCGCGGGGCGCTCCTCCGTCGCTTTCCCGCCCTCGTTTCGGTGAATCTCTTCACCGAGGCGGTCAGTCGTTCGGACGGCCATGGCGTCGTGAGAACGACCCGTCGCGGCGTGGAACTCGTGGGCCCGACGAAGGACTTGGCGCGCGCGGCCCGATGGAGCTTGCAACTCGTGGAGAGTCGTGCGGTCGACGTCGTCTGGACCCTCCGCCTGTTCCAGGGTCCGGCGGACGCCCTGGGAGAGACCTCCCTCGGAATGTCCGTCGAGGCCCTCGGCCGCGACGCCGTCGATGACCTGGCGGCTGCCCTGCTTCGGCGGGGCGTCGTCGAGACCCATCAGGCAAGGTTCTCCGGCAAGGCCTGCACCGACCTTCGGGTCCTGGCTCTCGAGCCTGTGTCCTACGTCAAGAGCTGGCGGTGGGAGCGGCTGCCGTCGGGGGACCTCGCGGTTCCGGAGGTGGGGACGATCCACGAAGGCCTGCAGGGGTGGTTGGCGCTGGCGCTGCTGCCCGGCGGCAAGGAGATGGCGGTCACCGCCGATCTCGGCCTGGGGATCCTCGAGCGCCCGCTCGCCCGACGCAGGGTCGTTCTGGAAGACGAGCGTCCGAGGTGGATCGACCTTCCGGCCATGAGCACTTCGCGGTGGAGCGTCGACGAATTGGTACTGGGCGTGGACGAGATCGGATTCGTCGTGAAGGGCTTTCCGTCCCCGGGCCGACCGGAGGGGAGAGGAGCAAGGACCCGGCGGTGGCTCCTCGTCACGTTGGAGGTCGTTTCCCCACCCCCTGTGACTCTTTTGGGCGGCGTCCTCGGTGTCGATCGGGAACAAGGGTTGGCCTTCGTCCGGGGACTCGGAAGCCAGGAATGTCAGCCGGGGCAGACCGTTCGGTTTCTTCGCGAAGCACGCGTCGTGGGCCGAGGGGAAATCCTCGAGATCATGGGACAACTCGTCACGGTCCGCGTCGACGAGGGAGCCGTGCGCCGCGGTGACGCTGTGCGCTGACGTCGCGGCGCCGTCAGGCGTCCGGCCCCCACACGTAGAAACGCGACCCCTCCGGGCCCTCGTGCCAGACGATCCTTTGATCTGCGATGTGCTCGACGGTCCCCGCCTGCGCCCCGAGTTCCATCAGTCGTCGCGTAAGATCCACGTTTCCCCGCAGGCCCACGGTGCCGCCGACGAGGCCCTGGGAGATCACCCCTCGTCGGAGGGCCAGCCGCTCTCCCGTCTCCAGGCGCAGTTCGGCCCAGTCGGGCGGTCGGTGGAAGGAGACGGCGAATCCGGGGAGTGCGGCCCAGAACTCCAGTGATGCTTCGAGGTCCGCGACGATGAGGGTGGGCGTGAGTGATTGGGTCATCCAGGGCCTCGCGTTGACGCTCCGTGGGGGACTCCTTAAGGTTCCGTCGTCGGAGGCGTCTCGTCAACGCCCCTCTTCCCACGCAACTCCCTGATCCTGGAGGCCTACGATGATTCGCCTGGCAGACCGCATGAATCGCCTCGGCACGGAAAGTGCCTTCGAGGTCCTGGCTCGCGCCAAGGCCCTCGAGGCGGAAGGTCGTTCCGTCGTTCATCTGGAGATCGGCGAACCGGACTTCGATACACCGGAGAACGTCGTCGAGGCCGGTGTGAAGGCCCTCCGCGAGGGCTGGACCCACTACGGTCCCGCGGCGGGTCTCCCTCAGTTGCGTGAGGCCGTCGCCGACGAGATGAAAAGAACGCGCGGCATCGACGTAGGCCCCGAAAACGTGGTGGTCTTTCCCGGTGGGAAGCCCTGCATGTCCTACCTGATGGAGGCTTTGATCCAGGAGGGGGACGATGTCATCTACCCGAATCCGGGTTTTCCCATCTACGAGTCGATGATCGAGTTCACCGGCGGGCGGGCCGTGCCATTGCCCCTGTTGGAGGAGAAGGATTTCGAGTTCGACGCGGCCACGGTGGCGGAACTGATCACGCCTCAAACTCGCCTCCTCATCCTCAACTCGCCCTGTAATCCCACGGGTGGGGTGCTCTCCCGAGATCTTCTCGAGGCCGTGGCGGAGATCGTCAAGGAGAAAGACGTCTTCGTCCTGTCGGACGAGATCTACTCCCGCATCCTCTACGGCGAGGAGTTCTTCTCGATCACCCAGGTGCCGGGCATGCTCGAGAGGACCTGTATTCTCGACGGCTTCAGCAAGACTTACTCCATGACGGGTTGGAGAATGGGCTACGGCGTCATGCCGGTCGAGTTGGCGGAGAGGATCACTCAGATCGCGATCAACTACAACTCCTGCACGGCTTCGTTTTCTCAGATCGCGGGCGTGGAAGCGCTCACTGGCGACCAGACCGCCGTCACGAAGATGGTGGACGCGTTCGACCGACGCCGAAAACTCATCGTCGACGGTTTGAATGCTCTGCCCGGCGTGAGCTGCCGGATGCCGCGTGGTGCGTTCTACGTCTTCCCGAACATTCGCGAGACAGGCCTCGGAGCGAAGGAGCTCTCCAGTCGTCTGCTCGACGAAGCCGGCGTCGCCGTCCTTCCGGGTACGGCGTTCGGCGCCCACGGGGAGGGCTATCTGCGCCTCTCCTTCGCGAACTCGGAGGAGAATATCGAGGAGGCTCTGCGCCGCATGGGCGACTTTCTGAAGGCGAACGCATGAAGGGACGAGGCGTCTCGGACTTCAGGTCGGACACCGTCACCCACCCGACTGCGGCCATGCGCGAAGCGATGGCGACCGCTCCCTTGGGTGACGACGTCTTCGGGGACGATCCCACCGTGCGCGAACTGGAGGTCTACGCCGCGGAACTCTTCGGCAAGGAACGGGCCATCTACCTGCCTTCGGGCACCATGGCGAATCAGGTGGCGGCGCGGGTCCATACCCGGCGGGGAAACGAGGTCATCCTGGAGGCGGGATCCCATACGTTCTTCTTCGAGCAGGGGGGGCTGGCGGCCTTGAGTGGCCTGCAGGCCAGGCCCTTGACGGGAGAGCGGGGACGCATTCCCCTCGAGGACTTGGAAGCGGCGATCCGCACCGAAAACGAGCATTTCCCCGTCACGTCGCTGATCGTCCTCGAGAACACTCACAACATGGCGGGGGGGACGATTCTCCCCTTGGACTACCTGCAAGGAGTAAAGGAACTGGCGCTGCGCCATGGGCTCAAGTTCCACCTGGACGGGGCGCGGATCTGCAACGCCGAGGCGGCCACGGGGATTCGACTCGCGGATTGGGCAGCGACCGCCGACACGGTCTCGTGCTGTCTGTCCAAGGGGCTTTCGGCTCCCATCGGTACCGTGCTCGTGGGCGATGACGACGTCATTCGCGAAGCGCGGCGCGTTCGGAAACTGTTCGGGGGCGGGATGAGGCAGGTCGGCGTCATCGCGGCGGCGGGGCTCGTCGCGCTGCGCGACATGCGGGCTCGCCTGGTGGAGGATCACCGCCGGGCCAAGGTGTTGGCGGAAGGCCTGAACGCGAAGCCGGGACTTGCCGCGGAGGAACCCGAGACGAATCTCGTCTACGTGGACACACCGAAGGGCAAGGCCTCGGCCGTGGCGGCCCGGTTCGCCGAGGAAAAGGTCCTCTGCATCCCGATCGGTCCCAGTCGCGTCCGCTTCGTGACCCACAACGACGTGGACGATGACGATGTGCGGCGGGCCCTGTCCGTCGCGTTGAGTGAAGGGGATCTGACATCATGAGCGTTTTCAAGGCATACGACGTTCGGGGCATCTACGGCGAACAGATCGATGAGGACCTCGCCCGCAAGATCGGGGCGGCCTTCGTCGACCTTTTGGGCGGCGGTCCCATCGTCGTCGGCCGGGACATGCGCGCGTGTGCGCCCTCCATCGCGAAGGCGTTCATCGAGGGCGCGCGACGGCGGGGAGCGGACGTCATCGACATAGGACTCGTGTCCACGCCCCAGACCTACTTCGCCATCGGCCATTTCGAGGTCAATGGAGGCGTGCAGATCACCGCCTCCCACAATCCTTCCGAGTACATCGGGATGAAGTTTTGCAGGCGGGACTGCGTCCCCATCTCCTACGAGACGGGTATCCGCCACCTCGAGGAGGCGGCGGCGAAGGACTTGCCCCAGCCGGCGGACCGGGAGGGCTGTCTGAGTGCTCGCGTCATTACGGACGACTACGTGGAACACGTGAGTCGATGGCTCGATGCCCCGACCGACTTGGCGCTCGTGATCGATGCTGGCAACGGCATGGCGGGCCACGAACTGCCGCCCGTGTTGGACAAGCTGGGCATCTCCGCGGAGCGTTTGTATTTCGACCTGGACGGGAGCTTTCCCAACCACGAGGCGAATCCCATCAAGGCCGAGAACATGCAGGATCTCATCGGCCGCGTGCGGGAAACGGGTGCCGATCTGGGCGTTGCCTTCGACGGTGACGCGGACCGCTGCGCCTTCGTCGACGAAACGGGGGCGATCATTTCCAGCGATCTCATGACGGCGATCATGGCGAGAGAGCTGCTCGGACGCGAGCCCGGGGCTCACGTCGTCTACGATCTCAGATCCAGCCGAGTCGTCGCGGAGGAGATCGAGCAGGCAGGCGGCAAGCCGGTTCTCGAGCGCGTGGGGCACAGCTTCATCAAAGCGACCATGCGCAAGACGAACGCCATTTTCGGGGGGGAACTCTCGGGACACTACTACTTCCGGGAGAACTACACGTCGGACAGTGGGGTCATTGCGATGCTGCTGACCCTGGAGATTCTCCGAAAGACGGGGAAGAAACTCTCCGAACTCGTCAATCCGTTGCGGAGGTATCCCGCAACGGGTGAGATCAACTTCGTCGTGGAAGACAAGGATGGGATGATCCGGCGTCTCGAGGATGAGTTCTCCGATGGCAAGATCGATCACGTGGACGGGATTACGGTTCGCTATCCCACGTGGTGGTTCAACGTCCGGAAGAGCAACACGGAGCCCTTGCTCAGATTGAATCTCGAAGCGGACGATGGGGCGACGTTGGATTCCGCGAAGTCGAGACTGCTGGCCTTGCTGGGCGAACCCGAGGAGTGAGCGCGAAAGGGCGCACTCTTCTCCTCGATCCGTTCTCAGGCATCGCCGGGGACATGTTTCTGGGTGCCCTGATCGATTTGGGGCTTCCTTTGGAATCCCTCCGAGAGGGGCTGGCCGGCCTGGGAGTTCCGTTCCGGCTGAAAGCGGAAAAGGTCCTCCGGGGAGCTGTTCTAGCCACCAAGTTCCACGTTCTCGTCCGATCCGCGGAGGGGAACGACTGGGAGGAGGAGGAGCACGCCGCCCTGCGGTCCGATGGCGACCATCCTCATGCGCATCATGGACACGGGCGTTCGGCGGCCGAAATCGACAAGCTCATCGCCGCATCGTCCTTGAGTGAAGGAGTGAGGCGCCGCGCCGCGAGGATCTTCGGCGTCCTGGCCATGGCGGAAGGCCGCGTCCACGGCGTCCCGCCCGCCGAGGTTCATTTTCACGAGGTGGGGGCCGTCGATTCCATCGTGGACATCTGCGGCGCGGCTCTCGCCGTCGAGCTGATGGGGCTGCATCGCATCCTGGCGTATCCGGTGTCCGTGGGGCGGGGCATGGCGGCGATGGAGCACGGAGCGATGCCTTTGCCCGCTCCGGCGACCGCGGAGATCCTGAAGGGGATGCCGGTCCGCTTCTCCTCCATCGATCAGGAGCTCTGCACTCCCACGGGTGCCGCGATCCTGTCGGTTCTCGTGGACGAATTCGTCACGGCGGAGTTTGCGGGGCGGGTGGTGGGGGTCGGCTACGGAGCGGGTTCGTTTCCTCGTGGGAATCCACCCAATGTGCTGCGCGCCACGTTGCTGGAACAGACGGGAGACCTCGCAGGAGACGAGGTCGGCGAACTGGTTTTCCAGGTGGATGACATGACCGGGGAGGCGCTGGGGGCGATGCGGGAGAAGCTGGAGGGAGCGGGGGTTTTGGACGTGGCGATCCAGCCCGTTCAGATGAAAAAGAACCGACCGGGTTGGCGGGTGGAAGTGCTTGTCTCACCCCAGGATCTGTCGGACATCACCCGACTCGTTCTCGCGGAGACCAGCACCCTGGGCGTGAGGTCCTCCGTCCGCCGCCGGCATGTCCTCGACAGGTCGATCGAGGTCGTCGACACCCCCCTCGGCCCGGTGCGGGTGAAGGTGGCTTCGCACCACGGGGAGGTCGTCAAGAGGAAGCCCGAGTACGAGGATTGTCTTCGCCTGGCCAAGGAACACGACCTGGGTTTCGACGAGGTGCGCCGCATCATCGACGGCCATCTTCGTTGAGGTTGTCCCCGTGGGGCCATAGCGTGGGGGGCGTGCCTTGGGAGAATTCCGCCATGCGATCGATCGTGAACATCCTCTTGGTTTCCGTCCTGCTTGCGGTGGCCGCTCCGGCGCAGCAACGCACGGGTTACGGTGAAGTGTCCTTGAACAACGTCCGCGCCCGAGCGGGGACGGCGGACTATCATGCCGAGTTGATGGTGCTACCCCGTGGCTACCCCGTGCGCATCGTGGGGTTCGAAGGGGATTGGGCCCGCGTCCAGTTGCCCGGCGGCATTCTCGCCTACGTTCACAAGGGTCGGCGCGGACACCCCTACGTGAAGGAGGCCTCACCCGGGCGGGGACTCGTCGTCGTCAATGACTTGATGTTGAGACCGAAGCCCACCACGGACTGGCCGGCCATGGGCAAGCTCAAACCCAACCAGGAAATCACGCTGCTGGGTTCCGAGGGCAAGGATTGGTTCCGCATCCTGGCGCCGAAAGACCAGGTGGCCTACATCTGGAAGGACTACGTCAAGGTTTCGGCCGACCAGAAGAGGGCGCAGGCACTCTTCGAGGCCAAGGCCGCGGAAGTGCGAGCGGGCCGACTGCAGGCTGGCGAATTGTCCCGCAAGGGACTCGTCAGGGAGGAGCGTCGCAAGCGCTTGCTCGAACGACTCGCCACGACCGATCAGGCCATGGAAAAAGTTCTCACCTCCAGTGACGGGCTTCCGGACCTGGGCGCTCTCGAGCGCCTGCGCGGACAGTATCGGGACATCGCGTCCGCGGCCGTGGCGGACGCCGATCTCAGGGCGGAAGCCGAGCGCAAGGCTTCGTATGTCCAGGGTAAGATCGACGTCGTCCAGAAGCTCGCCAAAGCCGAGCGGAAAGTCGATGAGCTGGCGGCCAAAGAGGCGAGCAGCCGTCGGGAGTACGAGGAGTCCTTGAGCCGTTTCCGCCGGAAGAAAGAAAAGACAGCCAAGACCTCTGAGGATCGGGGTGCCGGCCGCTTCCTTCGGTATGGCATCGGAGTTGTCCGCAGGGACGTTTTGAATTCCATCTCGGGGGAGCCTGCGTACATTCTCAGCAAGGCCTCCGAGGACCGTTATCTCTTGACCAGCCTGCGGTACGACCTCTCCGAGTACCTCGGAAGAGAGATCGGCATCACGAAGTGGAAGATGCTGACTCCGCCAACGACGGACGAATTGCGCCGCGTGCAGGTGACCCGCCTGGAAATCCTCGACTGAAATCGACGGAGCCTCCCGTCGCCGCAATCGTAGGAGCAGTGTGGGAGTGCTCTTGTCGCGCCCCCGCGATGCACCTTCCTGCCCTCCCCAGGGCATCTCGACGGGAGAACAGACATGACGCCGCGTACCCTTTCGGTTTTCTTTCTTGCCCTGTTGATGGGAGTCGGGTCCGCTCAGGACCGCCCTCGTCTGGGCGTGAGGTTGACTCTCGGCGTTCCGGTGGAGTCGGTGGAGAAAGACTCACCTGCGGACCGAGCCGGAATGAAAGCCGGCGACTTCATCGTGAGCTGCGACGACGAAGTCATTCAGAGCATGCAAGCCCTCGTGGACAAGTCCGAGAAGCTTCGTGCCGGTGCCAAGGTTCGCATGATCGTGATTCGAGGCGGGGAACGGAAGACCTTGGATGTCTCCCTTCCCGACCCCCTGCCCGAAGGACAGAAACTGGGGATCACGGTGGGGACGGGATTCCTCGTGACCAGCGTCTCCAAGGACATGCCCGCCGGAGCGGCGGGCCTACGGGAAGGGGACGTGCTCGTGGCATTTGGTGATCGCGCCGTGGAATCCTTCGATGCGCTGAGAGCCGAGATCGCCAAGGTGAAGCCCGGTGCGACCAAGGCCGTTCGCGTCGTCCGAGACGGGAAGGAATTGGTCCTCGACGTTCTGTTCCCCCGGTCCGAGGCCAAGCGTCTTCCCGGCGACCGTTCCCCTCGTATCTCCCTTCCACCGCTGACCGAGGACGAGTCCCCGAGGGTGGAGGACGAGGAGGAACCCCGCGAGGAGATCGTCGAAGAGCCCGTCTTGCCGGACGAGGAGATGGAGAACGACTTTTTCGGATTCGGTCCCGCCGTCGGCTCGTCCCAGCCGCGACTGACCGAGCTCGCCAAGGAGTTGGGGGCCGCCATCCAGGAGCTGAAGACCTTGGCGAGAAAGGATGGCGCCGTGGCGCGGGCCCTGGGCAAGATGGAAAAGGTGAAGAAGGGACTGGATGATCTCGTCCGTCGGCGGCACGGCATGGACGAGTTTTTCCAGCACGGGTTCGAAGGGATGTGGGGATTCCCCGTGTCGCCTCCGGGGCTCGATGGCGGCTTCAAGGGGCTTTCCTTCGACAGGATGATGGAACACGTTCAGCAGCGGGTCCAGGAACTCGTCGAGCAGGGAGTGGAGAGTGACGCCATCAATGACATTCTCGAGAAGGAGTTCCCCGGCGTGAAGATCCGAGTCCACAGGGATTCGACGCCGGACGAGAAAAAGAGCCCGGAAAAGA
>DRQF01000252.1 GCA_011369445.1 Planctomycetota bacterium
GAGGACCAAGACCCCCGCGGCGAGGGCGTAGGGAACACGCCGGTCCCAGGGTCGGGGAGATTGAGACTCCTCACCCTGTAAGCAAGGCAGTTGCAGCCGCGAGCCCCAACGATTCTTCCAGCGCTCCAAGGCGCTCGCATCGAGGGCTCCGCCGATCCAAGCCAGGTGACTGAGGTCGAGGGAGACGAGGAACGCCACCAGGGGGAATTGCAGGGCAAACTCGATGCTCTTGCGGGCGAAGTCCGGTGATTCTCTCGCCGCCACGAGAAGGCTCGCGTGGGCCGACGCGCCGATCAGAATGGCGAGGGCAAGAACTCCGCGCCAAGAGAACATCACGGGCCGGAGATTCGCGATCCAGCGCCCCATGCGACCACGGACATGCGAGACCATGAGCGCCGCTTGGATGAGAATGACCAGGACGGCGACGGGTCGAAGCCCTTGCCGCAGCGCCCAGGGCGAGACGTGGAACGATTGCAACCATAGGGGCTGGACCAGGAGCAGGCGCGCACCGGTAGTGAGAGCCAGGAATCCGGCAAGGAGGCCCGCGCGACGGCCGAAGCCGCTCGCCACTCCAGTGAGGATCGACGCGGCCGCGAGCACCCAAAGCACGAAGGCGGTCGTGTCGGAATCAGGAACGAGGGTCGCGGAGTCGGAAAGGAAAGCGACGACCGCCAGCCCCAAACCCGCCAAGATCCAACACCATCGCACAATCGGCCCCATGCGGCGCATCATGGTGGATGCGCTGCGCGGTGGCAAGCGACGGCGAACCTGTCAAGAAACCTGACGGAGTTACCCCCGCGTGACGAAGGGCGGCGCCGCGCCACCCGAGGATGCGTCCTCGGAACACCCCTGCGACGATTTGTGAAACCGCACGGCCCGTTCGCCTTAGGTCCGAAACGGGCCCGGTCCATGCATCGGGACCTCGGGTTGCAAAGTTCACGGCGGCGAGGGCCCGGCCTTCGCCAGGGAACGACGACGACATCACGACCCCCTACCGAAGAAGGAGACTTTCCATCCATGCGATACGCGAAACTCCCGGCAATCATCCTGACTTGTCTCACGGCTCTCTCATCACCGTTGTCCGCGCAGGTCCTGCCGGCCTCCGGCACGCGCGGCATTCAACTGGTCTACGGCTCGTCTCCAGCGGGTGACTCGCAGCTCTTCGCGATCTCGCTTTCGCTCGCGCCGGGGCCGATTCCCTTGGGATCGTCGGTTGCCAACCGCCCCTCGCGCTGGTCTCACCGACGCAGAACCCTGGGGGCAACCGAAACCGTTTTCGCCTACATCGACACGCCCGACGGAGGTCTTGCGGTCTGCCCCATGGGCGACAGCGCCGGCAAAGGGGCGCTGCACTTGGTCGACTTCCGCACACCTTTCCCATTCTCATCGGAGCTCGTCCCCACGGTGAATCCCGCCTGCTACGATCTCGCTGTCGCGGAGACCCTCCAATACGTCTTCTGCGCAGAAGACGATGGAGCCGGCGGGACGCGGCTGCGCGGCTACTCCTACGCCACACCCGGGCAGCTGACGCCCCTCAACCCGCCCAGCCTCACGTTGCCGGGGAGCCCGGCCGCCTACTGCAACCGCGTAGGAGTCGGAGCCGGCGATGCCAAGCTGGAAGTGCCCACGACGGATGGCATTCAAGAGGTCCATCTGTCCTCGGGAACGCCGGCCATGGTCCTCGGCTCCTTCATCTCGTCGCTGCCCGCGTCGCCGACGACGAACCCGATTCGTTTCGAATTGGGAGGCAACGAGACCTGGGTGATCGGCACGTCCACATTCTCGTCGTCCGGAGACCCCACGGAAGCGGGTTTTGTCGCTTGGTCCGGCGGCGGCACCATCGCCTCCGGCACATGGGGAACGATCCCGGGTCTCTCGCCTCTCCGCTCCTATGTCCCCTCCGCCGGCGCCGAAGAGCTGGCCGTCGTGAGCAACTCCTCGGAAGCCTACATCTACTATCTCCTTCGTGATCCCTCTCCGACGGCATTCTTCATCCGACCCTCCGCCGTCGGAGCTGTGCACTTCTCGGAGTTTTCCGCCCCCGCGATGTCGACGATTCCGTGTCCGGAGGAGATGGGCGAGCCCTTCGCCATCCCCACCGTCAGCAACGGCATGGTCGCCATCGAAAGCAGCTTCGGGCCACCGTTCACGAACAGTCCCACGGGCGGAGGTGAGAAGGTAAGCCTCCTCTATTCCCCGCTTCATCCCCTGGGTGCCGGGACGCCGTTCGGAACGCTCGGTTGCCCGGACCCCTTGGGCGGGCGAGTCAGCACGAAGGGCATGGATCGTCCCCTGTGGAGTCGCAGCGGCGATCGTGTCGTGGCCTTCACGAGCCACTTCCCCGGCGCTCCGAACCCAGCACTCCCGGGAATCGAGGTCCTCGACGTTCCCGCGGCGATTCCCGTCGACGCCTTCGTGGCGCCCCATACGGTCGTCCCGAACCTCGCGAACCCGCACCGATCGATCATTCTTCCCACGTCCTACCGCCCCCTTCCGAGCTCGGCCCCGGATGCCTTGGCGGGGTTGAGCTTCTGCGGAGGCGTCTTCCATGACGGCATGGCGGCCGTCCTGATGGCGCCCTTCGGCGAGCTCGGGCAACTCCAGTTGGAGGCGACGCCGCTCCAGCAGGATCCCGACATCCCCAATTTCCCCGCGGTATTTCCCCCGACGTTCTCCGACGCGCAATCGTCATGGGTCCCCATCCCAGGCGATTTCGGAGCCCGACGTGCCAGCTTCAATCTGACTCCTGGGTGGGGTCTCGACGGTCTCGTCCTCGTGGCCGCCGTCGACGACGTGATCCTGGTCCAACCCACCGGCTTCAACTTCCTGGCCCAGGTCGGCGCCCACGCTGCGGAATTCGCCCCGATCAAGCTCTATCTGCCATCGGGTTGGGTGACGTCCACGGAGTTCGTTTCCCTTTGAATCAGAAGTCCCACGCCGCCACATCGGCCGCGACGAGAAAATGGAGAAAGACATGAGACACGCAATCATCCCGCTCATCTTCTTGATTTGCATCCGACCAGCCCCGGCTCAAGCCGTCGAACGCCTCGTCGACGCCACCGGGCAAGCCAGCTCCTTCACGACCATCGAGCAGGCCATGGTCGTTTCGGCTCCGGGGGATCGCATCCTCGTCCTCCCGGGCTCCTACCCGTCCTTCCTCTTCAGCCGCGGTGTCCAGGTCGTTGGAATGGGAACCGACGCGTCCCAGGTCGTCGTCGAGAGGATCAGTTTCCACGTGAGCATTCCGGCCGTCGACTACGACGCGTCGATCTCGAATCTCACGATCCAAAGCTCGAATCCCCTCGACGTCCTCGTTCTCTCCGGGAACGAACTGGCCGCGGGCACGCTGGTGCTCGACCATGTCGACATCCAGGGTGGTGTGTTTCTGCGAGGCGGCGACAACGGTTTCTATGTCCTCGTGAACGACAGCCGCATAACGCCCCCCGCCGGGCACGGTTTTTCCGGCGAAGCCTGCTGGCTCGGAGGCCCCGACTCCTACGTGGAAGTTCTCAACTCCACGATTTCCGGCTGGAACGCGGATCCCACGCAGTTCGCCACGGCGGGAGCCGGTTTGCGCCTGGGTGGCGGCACGTCGGCGCGGCTCTGCGGTTCCGTGATCCGCGGCGGCGATGGTTCGGCCGTCGGCGCCCCCTGGGCCGACGGCGCCTCGGGCGTCGTTCATGCGGCGCCGGGGCTCGTGAACCTGCGCATCGACGGAGGCTCCACCCTCCTCGGCGGCCAGGGAGCAGCGGGTGGCGCAGGAGGAGACGGCGTAGCGATCGCCGGGAACATCTTGCTCGGGCAGGCGAGCGTCTTCGGCGGAGTCGGAACCCCGGCGGGCGTTCCGTTCGGCCTGGCGCCCCCCGTCTTGATGACGACCGAGGTCTCCATGGCGATCCAACCCGCCCGCGTGAATGCGCAGGGCGTCACCCATGCCGGTCCGGGAGAGACAGTGAGCTTCGCGGCGGCGACGCCGACCGGGACGACGGCGATCGTGTTGAGCTTCGGACTGCACGTCCCACAGAGCGGACTCTTCGTCGCGATCGACCCGGCGATCCAGAACGTCTACATGGGGAACGCCGTCTCCGGAGTCGTTCCGTCCGTCCCCGGCGCCAACGTGTCCGGCCTGATGCTCTATGCCCAGGCGTTTCACTATGAGCCCAGCTCTGGTCAATGGCTCAGCTCAGCGACCGGCGCCATGCGCATCGATCTTTGAATCCACGCCTCGGCGGGCAGCCTTCGTCAAC
>DRQF01000253.1 GCA_011369445.1 Planctomycetota bacterium
ATCCAAGCTCCGACGAACCCACGCTGTCACGGTGGTTTTGTTCGCTCATTCCTACGTCTCCCGGCGGCATGCGTGCAACAATAAGGATCTTCTTGATATTCGCTTTTTTACACCCCCGTCCGAACCCCTGTCAAGCCGAAACCCCAGAAAACCCCACACCCACTCCCCAATTCATCCAGGGCGTGCCGCGAGGGCTCCCGCACTCCCCGGCGAGAGCCCTCGTCCTCGATGGGGTTCAGGGGGTTGCCGGGACGACGTCGATCTCGGTGAGGGCGTTGGTCTCGAAGCGAGAGTCGATCACGGTGACGAGGAGGTGGGCCTGGGTGAGGCCCGGGGGGAGGGAAGGAATCCTCAGGGACAATCCACTCGGCGAAAGTGTGGCAGAAAGCCCTGTCACCTGATAGTTGGAGTCGTCTCTGAAGTGGACCTGGATCGTGGACGTGGCGGCGTCGAAGCCATCGCCAGCGAGGAAGAGGGTCTCGCCTACGGAAGCGAGGGTGTAGGGACGCTTGAAGAAGAGGATCTTGCGCGGCCCGACCTTGAGCTCCTCGGTGCTGATCGAGGAGTCGTTGGCATCGCGAATGACGATGATGTCGCCATCGGAAAAGTACTTCGAGACGGTGAGGTCCACGTAGTTTCGGGTGGCGGGGGTTCGCTCGACGGCGGAGACGGCATCCCACCCCGTGGAGGTCTTCCGGAACGCCTGAAGGGATCGCTCTTCGTGATAGAAAACGCGGATCTTCGTCTGCTTGGCTCCGAGTCGCCGGTAAACGATGGGGCGGGGTGCTGCGCTCCGAGGCGTGGTGACGACCTTCAGGTGTCCGCTCTCAACGTTCAGGACGTAGGCGTAGCGGGCTCGGTACGTGAGGAAGTCCGCTTCCGGTCCGAATGGCCCGGTCATGAATCCGTAGACCGGGGTGGGCATCACCGCAAAGACGTTGGCAACCGAGACGGGCAATGCGGAGGCGTCCGGTGCATCGGGGGTGCCATCGTTGTTGGTGTCGACGAATCGCCGGATCTCCTTGCTCGCGGCTTCGAAGACGTACAGGAGACCGTCGACGATCCCGGCCGCCGAGTAGATCTCGCCCGGTAGGGCCGGGGGGAGCACGTCGGCAAAGACGATGGCCGAGTCGGGGTCGGTCGCTGGGTCGTAGGGGGCGAAGCGCACCGAGGAGCGTCCGTCTGGGCGAATGCCGGTCACGAGGAGACCTGAAGCTTCACCGCCTTGTCCATCGGGCATGGCCGCCAGAGTGAGGTCCAGGACGTATTGGAGCCCTGTCGGAACGGAACCGATTTCCGAGGGCTCGGTCTGACCGTTGCCACCGATGGCGAGTTCGCCGTGACGCGGGTGCCATTGGAAACGATGTCCTACCCCGGTTCTCAAAGTCTTCGGCATCCGACTGGCGAGGAGGCCGGCCCAGGCCGGATCGAGGTTCGCGAACGCGGGATGAGCGCTGTCTCCACCATACTCATTGGGAAGGCTCGGGTCGGCCCACGTGGGAAAGGGGCCTATGGGGGGGGCTGGGCACCCAGCCCCACGGCTGTCACGAGAATCAGGAGGCAGGCCCACGCGATTCTCTGTTGTTGTCTGGCGGTCATCACAGTCTCCTCTTCAACTTGTCTGCCTTCTGTTTCATCTTGGGAAGGTCGAATCCCGGTGGGAGAGGAGCTTCCGGATCGGCCGTCTGCCGAGGAGCCATGAAGGACGCGATGCGGCGTCGTCTGGCGTCATGTTCTTCTCCGTCCTGCATGCGAATGCTGTCTCCCCGCCGGATGCCGTGTTCGATCGGAACGCTGGGAGCCACTGATTCATTCCCTGTCTCTCGTTTTTTTTTCTTTGACTTGGATTGGCCCGTTACCGTGGGCTTCAGAGGAGTTTCGTGAGGGCGGAGGCGAGGCGGAGGTAGTCGTCGCGGGTGTTGTAGAGCTGGGCGGAGATGCGGAGTTGGCGTTGGCCCGGGGCGGGCCAGGGGAAGAGGGGGACTTCGATCTGTTCTTCGTCGAGAAGACGCTCCTGCAAGGGGTCCATGTCCCATGCGCCGAGCTCGCCCTCGACCACGCGGGCGGGCAGGGTGAGAGACGCCATGGAACCCAGCATGGATTCCGGCGCCGGGGGCTCCAGCCCCAGAGCATCGGTGAGAATGCGCCGGCCTTCCACGACGAGTTCGTGATTGCGCTGCATGACGGCGGGGAAACCGCCGGGCATCGCCTTCTCCATGAAGTCGAGGGCCGCGGGAAGACAGAGGTAGGGGGTGGGATCGTCGGTGCCGCACCAGTCGAACTCCTGACGGAATCGGGACTGCCGCCCGGTGGGGGCGTTGGCCCCGTGACTGATGACGGCGGGACGGATCTCATGCTGGCGGTCGCGAGGCACCCTGAGAAACGCGGACCCCTTCGGCGTGCAAAGCCACTTGTGGGCGTTGCCCGTGTAGAACGCCTTGGGGAGACGGCGAAGATCGAAGGGAACCTGCCCCGGCGCGTGGGCGCCGTCGATGAGAAAATCGATGCCCCGCTCCTCGAGGAGGCTCGCCAAGGCCTCCACGGGAAACACGAGCGCCGTCGATGACGTGATGTGGTCCACCATCACGAGGCGCGTCCGATCCGTCAGCGCTTCGACGAGGGGGGCGAGGGCGTCTTCCGGCGACGCCACGGGATAGGGAATCGAGGCCGTACGCACCACGGCGCCTCGGCGTGCCGCCACGAAGTCCGCCACGTTGCGGCAGGCGTTGTACTCGTGATCCGTGACGAGGATCTCGTCGCCGGGTTGGAGCGGTAGCGATCGGACGACCGCGTTGACGGCGGTGGTGGCGTTGGGCAGAAGCGCCAATTCTTCCGCGTCCGCCCCGATGAAGGCGCCTAAGGCCGTGCGGGCCTGGGCGTGCAAAACGGGCAATTCCCGGACCATGAATCGGACCGGCTCCGCCTCGAGCCGACTTCTGAGACGGTTCTGCTCCTCCAGCACCACCTTGGGGCATGCGCCAAAGGAGCCGTGATTCAAAAAGACGATGTCCGGATCGAGCGTCCAGGCGTCACGCATGGGGATGTCCTCACGAAGGGCCGGGGGCAGGATGGCAGGCCGGGCCGCGATGGTCCAGGGGGTCGTGGTAGTCTTCTCCCATGCCGTTCACGAGCACACGGACATCCCCCTTTGCCACGGCCGATCACGGTGAGAGGACGGATCCGAAGGCCAAGGGGCTGGCCCTCAGCATCTTGTTGCCGATTCGGGGCGATGCGTCGTTGATGGACGGGTGCCTGGAAAGCCTCGCCGCCCAAACCCTTCCCCGTCAGACGTGGGAGGTCGTGGCCGTCCTCGGGCGGCCCTCGAAGGAAGCCCGCCGGATTCTCGAGGCCTTCCGCGAGCGCAAGGACGCGCCCCCGTTGCACATCCTCGAGCATCCCACGGGACGAACCCCCGAATCCCTCAACACCGGGCTCAAAGCGGCCACAGGGAGATTCATCGCGCGGGTGGACGTGCGCAGTCGGCCGGACCCCGACTACCTGACCCGCCTTCTCGGTGAATTGGAACGAGGGCAGGCCGCCTGCGTCGGCGGCGTTCAAGTCATCGCGGGCGGGTCGCCCTGGGGTCGCGCTCTTGGAGATTGGCAAGGGGCCACCCTGGGGGCCGGAGGCGCCGCCTTCCGTCGCGCGCCATCCGGTCCGCCCCGGACCGCCGACACCGTGTACCTCGGCGCGTGGCCGGCCTGGGTCTTCGATGACTACGGGGGCTTCGACGAGAGCCTTCCCCGCAACCAGGACGATGAGTTCGCCCAAAGGCTTCGGGCGGCGGGGGAGACGGTACTTCTTTCCCCGGGCCTTCGCGTTCCCTATCGGCCGCGGGAGACCTGGCGCGGGATCTGGGATCAATACCTGCGTTACGGCTTCTACAAGCCCCGCGTGCTGGCCCGATATCGTCACGCCTGGACCCTGCGATGCCTTCTGCCGCCCACGTTGGTGGCGGGCGTGCCCGTGTTCTTTCTCCCGTGGTTGCTGGTGATGGCGGGGGCCTCCCTTCGTCGCGGCCGGGTGGGCTTCGGGAAGCGCATCGCCGTCGCCGCTGCCATGCACTTTGGTTACGGGCTGGGGTTTTGGGCGGGCTTGCCCACCGCGTTCGTTGGCCCCCGCATCCCCCGACCCAGCGATGTGGAATCGGAACGCCGCCGCATTCGTCGGCGCTACGCCCTTCGCGACAAGAAGGCCGTCGAACGGACTTCGACCCCCTTTCAGCGCTACCTTTCCGAGCGGAGGCTGGACGACTGCCTACGCATCCTGCCGCCGAGGGATCGGGACCGCTTGGAAACCCTGCGCGTTCTCGAGATCGGCTGTGGCCGGGGCGGCCTCCTCGCAGGCTTGAAAGCGCGCGGGGTGGCGCCCTCGAGGATGGCGGGACTGGACCTCTCGCCGGAACGCATTGCGCGGGCCCAAAAGATCCTGCCCGAGGCCGACCTCCGAGAAGGCTGCGCCACGGAGCTGCCCTGGCCGGATAGATCCTTCGACCTCGTGCTTTTGCCCACGGTGCTCAGCTCCATCGCCGACGACGGCATGCGCGCCGCCGTCCTCGCCGAAGCCGGGCGCGTGGCGAAACGCCATGTGCTCGTTCACGACATGCGGTGGGTGAGGCCGGGCAGGGGATTGCGACCCATCGACGGGGCGTGGCTCGAGATGGCGACCGGGCGCCCGCCCCTCGCCCGCCGAA
>DRQF01000254.1 GCA_011369445.1 Planctomycetota bacterium
AATGCCGTCCTCGCCATCGTGGAAGGTCGGACCGAGGAGGCCGACCGGTTGCTGGACGTCCTGGAGCGCCGTGATCGGGCGGGGCTCAGGGTCGCAGCTCGCGGGCCAGCATTTCCTCCTCGATCTTCTTGAGCAGGAACCTGGCGTCCCCGATCACGTCCGGGTCCGTCAGGTGCTCCAGCGCCCGGGCGAGGCCGTCGCGCCGTTGGACCAATTCACGGTCCTTCGCTCTTTCCAGCCAGTGGTAGAACGCCTTCATGTCGTAGAGTGTGCCCATGGTCTTCTCCTTGCCTTGGTTGAAAGAAGGCCGGGAGAGACCGCGCCCCGGAGGGGGAGAGGTCTCCCCCGGCCGGGGTGGATGACAAGCCGCCAGTGCGGCGAGGTGAAGGTCAGGACGTGCCGAGATCGCGCCGGCCGGTCCAGAAATCCGCCGTCAGGATTCCGGCCCTGACCGGAATCCTCCAGCGGCGTTCGATCTCGCCGGCGACGAGAAGTGACGGGAGATCCCGTGGCTGTCGTCCGGCCAGGATGGCCGCGCGCGCCAGGCGGCGCCGTTCGACCGGGCCGAGCGCGGGCGGCTCGACGACGGCCGGCAGGCGAGGGTGATTGGCGTCGAGCCATTCCCCGAAGTGAAAGGTGGCGAACACGCGAAGCCCTTCCTTGCCGAAGGCCTCGCGGTATTCCCGCCAGTAGGGGCTGGCGCGAAACGCCGCGGGCATGGAGAGGCCGTTCATGACCTGGCCCCCGGTTGCGGCATGGTGCGGGCGACCGCGCGTGCGAACTCCAGCACGCCACCGGTGCCCGTCAGGCTCAGAAACGTGCCGCCCTCGTAGACGCGGACCTCGCCGAGGAGGTCGCCGTCCAGATAGACGTGCCGAATCGTGGCCCTCGGGAAGCGCTCGGCCAACTTCTCGATCACCGGATGGGGCGGATCCCAGGCCGTGAGGAACGCGATCTCGAAGGGCTTGTCCTCGCTGACGAGCTGGACCTCGTAGGCGTTCCACTTGGTGCCCCAGTTCCGCAGCGACCAGTCGTACCAGGTGCGAGCGCCGTACTTGAGCTCGTTCTCCCGGTACCGTCGGCCGAGTTCGAGCGCCCCCGGTCGTTCCTCCTCGAACCAGGCGACGAGTTGCTCGCGGTAGGCGGCCTCGGGCGTCCAGTCGTAGGCGGCGACGGTCTCCCAGTCCCCATAAAGTACCCGATAGCCGATCCGACCTTCGCTGCCATCGGCGATCTCGAGGTCGGTTGGCATCGGGATCAGCTTGTTGAAATCGAATCCGTCCTTGAAGAAATCTCGGACGTCATCGAGTACCGCCGGCGGGGCGGTGATGATGAGGTGGTTTTCCACGTGGTTTGGCATGGTGACCTCCTTGGTTGAACAGGCCGGAGACACCACGCCCCGACCGGGGTATGGAGCTCCCCGGCGGGGTTGAGGGAAGGACCGAGGCCTTGCGGCCACCCCTGTCTCGTCGGTCCCAGGGGTTTTTGCTGCCATTGGCCCTGGCAGCGGGGCGGAAACCTTGCCGGCCAGGGGCCGGCTGCGCTCAGAGATCGCCGAACAAAGCGACGACGAAGAAGGCGATGCCGATCGCCGCCATCGCCAGCATCTCGAGAAAGGAAGCGCCGTTGAAGGGCGCGAGAATAGCGGCGGTGCAGATGCCGCCACCGATGTTGATGAGGGTCTCGGCGACCCGAGTGGGAATCTTCTTCATTCGTGCCTCCTGATGTTCAATGGGGGAGGCACGTCTCCCGCGCGGGGAGGGTGCTCCCCGGCGGGTTGAATGATGCCGGGGCGAATGCCCCGGCTGTGGGTTTACTTATGCTTCGGTTTGTGCCGTTCTTGGATGATCGCCACGGTATAGAGGACGATACCCACGAAGGCCAACCCAAGAAGCATGATAGTGAATGTTGACATGCTCATTGCTCGCTCCCCATTTGAACCAAGCCGGCTATCCAAAATCCAGTCCCGACGACCAAGGCAAGCAACGCTTGTCCGGTGTGAATGGTTCCCGTGATGGCACCAATCACGCCAGCAATGAATACGCCGAGACCAACTTTCCGAAAGTCCTCACGGAGAGCATTGGTGTCTAACTTCATACATCGTCTCCTCCTGAAATGAAAATGGGGAGACGCACGTTCCCTGCCGGGGATGCATCTCCCCGGCGGGGTTAAAGAGAGAACCGGTAGCCCTTGCGGGCCGTCCCTGTCTCACCGGTTCCAGGGACGTTGCCGCGATGACCTCGCGGCGAGGGATGATGCTTTCTATTCTTGTCCGATCGGCACGGAAGTCAAGTGCCTTCAATCGTCCCGGAAGCCGATCCGATCCAGGATGCCATCCAGCACGTCCAGGGAGTCGAACTCGATGACCAGGCGGCCTCCGCGGGCGTTCGGGCAATCCAGGCGGACGGGGGCGCCCAGGTGTTCTCCGAGAAGGGTTTCCAGGCGCCGGACATTGGGATCCGCCTCCGTCTTCTGGTCACGCGCCGGCGGATCCGAGCGCCGGCGCAGGTGCCTGGAGAGCGCCTCGACGCTCCAGCCACGCTTGACCGTCTCTCGGGCCCACTCGGCTTGTTCGCGCCGGGGTAGGCCGGCCAGCAGCTTCGCATGGCCGAAGCTGAGCTTGCCCTCGTCGATGAGATCCAGGACCTCGGAAGGGAGCCGCAGGATCCGCAGCAGGTGGGTGACCCGGTCCCTGGTGCGATAGCCGCAGCGCTGCGCCACGGCCTCGTGCGTGAGCCCGTGGCGTTCCACGAGGGCTTGGACCGCACGCGCCTCCTCGAGGAGGGAGAGGTCCTCGCGCTGGAGATTCTCGACCAGGGCGGCGAGCGCGGCCGAATCGTCGTCGACGTCCCGGATCAGGGCGGGGATGCGGTGCAAGCCGGCAAGCTGTGCGGCCCGCCATCGGCGCTCGCCGGCGACGATCTCGAAGGCGGGCGGGCGTGATCCGGGCAGGGGTCGGACGACGACCGGCTGGATGAGCCCGTTTTCCCTGATGCTGGCGGCCAGATCCTCGAGCGTTTCCCGGTCGAAACGCTTGCGGGGTTGCTCGGGCGCGGGGAGCAGGCGGTCGATGTCCAGGAGCTCGAAGCGTTCCGCTGCCATCGGTCGCCCGGAGTTTCAGGTGCCGGCAATCAACGACTTCAGCGATTCGGGATCGAATGGTTTGCGAAGAAATCCATCGACGCCGGCGGCAAAAGCCTCCTCCTGGATGGGGTCGGAGGTAATCATGATGACACGCCTCTTGTCGGCGATCCGGCGTGCGACCTCGAGTCCGGTCATGCCTGGCATTCGGTTATCGAGCACAACCAAATCCCACTCGTCTGCCAACGCGCGTTCGAGAGCAACTTCGCCGTCGTCGACGATGACCACGTCGCAATCCAGCTCCTGGCAGGCGACGCTGATAAGGTGGGCATAGATCTCATTGTCCTCGGCGATCAGTACGCGCATGTGTTGTCTCCTCCAGGCAGTCGTCCAAACTCAGAATCGAGGCGGGTTGTCCGCCCCGCCCGGTTTCGTCGTGTCGAGAAACGCTTGCAGCACGTCCGCCGCCTCATCACCGATGGAGAAGTCGTCGTGCTCGAAACGTGCCATGGCCCGCAGCCGTTGGATCAGATCCCTCAGATAGGCGGGTTCCAGGCGTGGGGGGAGCCTGACCTCCTGGCAAGGCTCCACCAGGCCACGGCGCTTGATCTCTCGTACCGCCTCCTGGAACTCGGGGTCCAGCCGGTCCCAGGCCTCGACCATGTCGGAGTACAGCTCCGGCAGGAGGTCCTGGCGGTTCAGCACGAAGGCGCCAGCGATCCGTTCGCCGGTCGATGCCGCGGTGCCGCCCCATTGCCGTAGTTCCTCGGCGACCTCGATGATTTTCTCGACCTGGCTCATGCGTCACATCAACCCCACGCGAAATACCGGCAGTCGGGGTACCGCGTGCAGCCCGTGAACGGCCGTCCGGCGTTCTTGCCGTTCTTGACGGTGCGTTGGACCAGTCGTCCCTTGTTGCACTCGGGGCAGGGCTTGCCGGCGCCCGGTCGAGGCGCCTTGCCCGTCGCGCCACGGCCGGTGGGCGCGGTCGCCTTGCCCTTGCGTTTGCCCGGTTTGCCCTTGGCGTCGGGCAGGGTGCAGCGGCACTCCGGATAACCGGTACATCCCCAGAACCAGCCGTTCTTGCCCTTGCGCCGGCGCATGGGCTTGCCGCATTCCGGGCAGGGGTGCCGGGCGCCGGAGGCCTCGATGGTGGCCGCGCCCTGCTGGACCTGGCCCACCAGGGCGCGCACCCATTCGGCCTGGCGCTCGAGGAACAGGCGCATGTCCCCGCGGCCCTCGGCGATGTCCTCGAGGGCCTGCTCCCAGAGCGCCGTGGTGCCCGGGTCCTTGACCGGGTCGGGCAGGGCGTCGATGAGCGCCCGCCCGGTCTCGGTCGAGACCAGGTGCTTCTTCTCCTTGCGCAGGAAACCCCGGTCGAGGAGCGTCTGGATGATGCCGGCGCGGGTCGCCTCGGTGCCGATGCCGGCGGTCTCGCGCAGGCGCTTCTTCAGCTCCGGATCCTCGACCAGCCGTGCCGCGTTCTTCATGGCCGCGATCAAGGTGCCCTCGGTGTAGCGCCTGGGCGGCGTCGTCTCCTTGCGCTCGACCTTGGCATCCACCAACGTGCAGCGGTCGCCCTCGGAGAGCGGCGGCAGGAGCCGGTCCTCGTCTGTTTCGTTCCGCCCGAAGAGCGCCCGCCAGCCGGGCACCCGCACCCGCCGGCCGGAGGCCTGGAAGGACTCGCCCGCGATGTCGAACGTCGCCTCTGTCTTGTCGTACTCGTGGCGGGGATAGAACTGCGCCAGGTACCGCCGGCGGATCAGGTCGTAGACCCGTCGCTCCTCGGCGTTCATCCGGGAGATGTCGCAGGGCGCCGTGGTCGGGATGATCGCGTGGTGGGCGGTGATCTTCTTGTCGTTCCACGCCCGCGAGCGCAGGGAGAGATCCGCTCGGCCGACCACGGCCTCGATGTCGGGGTCGGAGGCGGTCAGGGCCTCGAGGACCTGGCTGGCTTCCCCGAGCATGCTCTCGGGCAGGTAGGCGCAGTCCGTGCGGGGATAGGTGGTCGCCTTGTG
>DRQF01000255.1 GCA_011369445.1 Planctomycetota bacterium
ACGTCAGTCGAACGATCTCGACGGCAGCGGGTCCCCACGGGATTGTCTTCAACGCCGACGGTTCGCGCGCCTACGTGACGTGCTCGGCCGAAAGAACGATCGAGGTGATCGACACGGCAACCTACCAAGTGGTCGAGTCGTTCCCGGTCCCGGCTCGGAGACCGCGGGCCCTCGCGTTCTACAACAGTCGCCTCTACTACTCTCCTTTCCTCTCTGGGAACAATACCGCGGCTCTGGGGTCGGGCGGCTTCAACTTCGTCAAGTACATCCCCGATCTGGCCTCCCAAGGCGCCATTCCCCTCGACGACATCGACCTGCGTGTCTTGGGAGAGATCCTGCCTGGCGGGGGCAACTACGTCGTGCCCATCCCCACGGAGAGGCGCAAGGCATTGGGCACGGTCCTTTTCAACATCGAAAGGAGACCTGGAACCAGCGAGCTGTGGCTGTGCAACACGGACGCTCTGAATGCGGATTTCATCGGTGAACCGAATATGCCCCAAGGGCAGGTCGTGAGCAATCGTGTCACCATCGTGGACGTCTCCTCGCCCGCGTCGGCGCCCCCGACCATCATCGATCTGGACCAGGTCGCCGTCGGAACGTCGTGCGCCCAGCCGCGCGCCATCGCGTTCAACGCCGCCGGTGACAGAGCCTACATCGCATGCGAGGGCAGCGACGTCATCGCCGTTCTCGATGGCGCGGGCCAGTGGCTCGGGTACTACCACATCGCCGAGCAGGGTGACGTGCGTTCCATGCCGGGAGGCGTGATCGTCTCCGGGGACCTGCTCATCACCTACAACCGCGGCACGAACAGTCTCTCCGTCATCGATACGACGGCGGTGCCCCTGAATTCCATCGTGAACGATCATCGCTCGCTGGGCATGGACCCCCGAAGTGCCGAGGTCCTGCACGGGCGCAGCATCATCCATGACGCCGACCGTTCGGCGTCCGGGCGTTCGTCGTGCGCTTCCTGTCATGTGGACGGAGATCTGGATGGAGTCGTCTGGGACCTGTCGGGCACGCTCGACCCGGAGGGGACTCCGGAGAATCAGCTCTCCCTGTGGACGGATCGCAAGGGGCCGATGGTCACCCAGAGTCTGCGTGGTCTCCCCGAGACGGCGAGCTTTCATTGGCGTGGGGAACGATCGGACGTCGAATTCTTCAACGTGGCCTTCGTCGGATTGTTCGACGGCAACCTGCTTACGCCGAGCGAGTTGGACGACATGGTCAGCTATGTCAACGAGTTGCGCTATCCCGCCAATCCCCATCAGGCCTTCGATCGGGTGACGACGCCGGGCGAACTCGAAGGTGCGCGCATCTTCGTCGAGGAGTTGGCGACGGTGAATCGCAGTTGCAACGACTGCCACACCCTGCCTCTCGGCACGAACGGCGAACTCCTTCACGAGACGACGGGATGGTCCGAGTCCTTCATCGTCCCACAGTTGAGGAACGTCGTCGACAAAGAGTTGGGTCTTCACGACTATGGGACCTTGACGCTTCCTGGAGGGGGGACGGTCGATCTGGGCGATGGGAGCGACATCGGCCCGGCCCTTCTCCACAACGGTTCGAAGCCGACGCTGTTCAAGTTCAGTCTGGATGAGTTCGTCAACATTGATGCCACCGAAGCGGGATTTCTCGATGAGTTCATGAGTGCGTTTGACACGGGCCTTGCTCCCTCCACCGGATTCCAGGCGACGATGACCCAGTCGAATGCATTGAATTTCACCGCCATGAACGATCTGATCTCCCAGGCCGACGCGGGCAACTGCGACCTGGTGTTCTCCGGGAGCATCGGGCTTCCCTCCGGCCGACTCTGGTTCCAGGGGATGTATGACCGGACGACGGGATTCTTCATCTTCGACACCGAGTCCTACGGGAGCTTGACGCCTTCCATAGCCCCCCTGCTCGTGGCAGCAGGTTACGGTGCTTGGACGTTCCGAGGCGTTCCCGTCGGATCCGCGCGTCGGTACTCCATCGACTGGGACATGGACGGTCGGCGCAATGGGGATGAGTTGGGGGACGGCACCGACCCCCACGACCCGGACACCGACGGGGATGGGTTCCCCGATGGCTACGAGCATCTTTGGGGCATGGATCCTCTCGTTCCGGACACCTCGTCCCCGGACATGGTGGCTCCGAGCATGACCACGCCCGATGTGATCTTCTCCAACACGAACACCGTGAAGATCCGGGTGCTGACCGACGAGAACTGCGTCGTGACGGCTACATGGAACAGCAAGCGCGGAGCGGAAACTGCGAAGTCGCCTGCCTTCGGGCCGTACGATTCGCGACACACTTTCGTCATCAACTTCCTGCCCCACAACGCGGTGACCTCGGTCACCCTGATGGCCACGGATCCGGCCGGGAATGAATCGATGCAGGTGATCTCCGTGACGACGGCGGACGAGCTGACCGACAAGCTGTTCGTGCAAAGTGAGGCGCTCTCGCTCTCCGCGATCGGCATCACACCCGGGAGTCCCGTTGCCAATACGACTTTGATGGCCGACGTGACCTTGGCGTCGCGATCAGGCACGCCCATCCCCGCCGGGTACGACGTGGTGGCCTTCGTCTATCTCGAGAACGGTCCGGGGAACTTCTCCATCGTGCAGGGATCGGTGACCGCGACGACGGACGGGAGCGGAGTGGCCCACTTCGCGGTGCCCTTCACGTTCCTCGTGGGGCAGGGGCCCAACACGATCCACTTCGGCGTCATCGACGTGAATCCGTCCGCGGGCTCCGGCCTGCTCGACGGCTACGTCGAAGGCCTCGACGTGGAGAACGTGAAGACCCTCGTTTTCTGAGTCCCACCCCTCACGTCACCGCCGAGGAGGAGGAGTCTTCCTCCTCCTCGGCCTCTCCTCTCGGGGGATCTGAAGCATGTGCGGTCAGCGTGCCAGTCTTGCTATCCTCCGGTGAACTCGAGGGGAGAGTCTTCCGATGCAATTCGACGCGACGTTTCTGGATTTGGTGCTTCGCTGGGCGCACGTACTGGTGGTGATCCAATGGATCGGCTGGTTGGCGGTGATGAAGGGGACGCAGGGGGTTTGGATGCCCGCCGTCCAGGTCGAAGGAGAGGGACGGGCGACGGCCCGCGCTTTTCTCATCAAGGGGCGACACGGGCTGAAGGGGATGAGCCTCTTCGCTCTGATCCTTGGGCTCGCCGTATTCTTCGTGGACATGATGGGAT
The DNA here is from genome assembly GCA_011369445.1 of Planctomycetota bacterium. Classification (GTDB taxonomy): domain Bacteria; phylum Planctomycetota; family DRQF01; genus DRQF01. The sequence goes on from DRQF01000255.1 coordinate 3,185, forward strand.
TGAAGGTCTACTCCATTCCCGAGGGGGGAGGCCTTTCGGGGCGGGGGCGCTTCATCATGTGGGGCATGATGCTGGGGATAGCGCTCTGGGCTCTCACCTGGTTCTGGCTCTTGCCGGCCCTCAAGAAGGTGAGGGCGACCCTGGACGGGGGCGACGCTCCTGACGGCGGTCTCCTGGCTCGACTGGGATTGGGGCTCCGCGTGGGAGCCATCCTCGCCATCACGGTGCTTTACGTCATGCTGGTGGGGCCTCACCTGGGGGCCTTCCACTACGGCCACATCGGCCTGGCCGTCGTTCTCGGTTTCGTGGGTGAACGGGTGCTTTCCTTTTGCGGGAGCTTCGGACCCTGCGCCCGTTGCTGACCCCCATTCGGGTTCATCGGAGGGCCGTCACTCCTTCGTAGGCCCGCAGGCGATCGATGTAGGGACGGACGTCGGCGTCATCCAAGACAGAACTGGATACGGCCGCTTCCAGAGTACCGGCTGCGGACCCGAGAAAGTTCGTGGCGGTGCTCCAGTTCGGGGGGTCGGCCGCCATCGCATTGTATCCCTGCTTGGCCATGCCGGAGGCCGTCAATAGGGCCATTCTCGCGAACCCCATGGGAGCGGCGTTGCCCATGTTGTTCAGGTCCTGGGCAATGGTCCCGACCGTGTCGAGCATGTTCTGGTCGGCCGTGATGGTGGTTCCCGTACCCGACGATTGCCCCGATGTGTTCTGCCGGGAAAGGACGCGGTGGAAGATCATGTCTTCCGTGCCGCTGGGGCCCTGCCAGGACACCCGGATGCGCATGGGGAGGACCTTGTAATCCCCAGCCGTATCAGCCCCGTTCACCACGGCGCCGTCGTTGTTCAGATCCGTGGGCATGCCGGTTGTGAGGGGGGCGGTGCCTTCGGCCAGCCGACCGAAGGCATCGGTGGGGAATCGGATCTGGACCCGAAAGACGGTGCCCGCGTTGCCCGTGGGGGACAGCACTCGTTCGAGCTTGGAGGACTTGCCGAACACGAAGTAGAACTCGTTCCCCTCCGCGGTGCCCGCCCCCAAGGGATCGTCAGCGGGGTCCGTGTTGAATCGCTTGAAGATCTCCTCGAAGGGGGTCGACTCGACCGTCTCCACCACGTTGCGCACGCTGGAGACCGCAGCCAGGTTGCCCCGGTTGCCGGCTTCGAGCGTGAGGGACGAGACGAGCAAGCTGGCCGCGGCGAGGGCGCCGATTCCCATGACTCCCATGGCCATGGAGACCTCAAGGGTCGTGAAACCCGCCTCCCGAATGCGTGAAGCCAAACCCGCCATGAAGACCTCCCAATGGAATCGCCTACCCGAGCGTACCCCGAGTTTGGGTGGGAGGTCGGGGATTTTTCGAGAGATGTGGCCTGTCAGCGGTGGAAATGGATCTCCAAGGGACTGGGTGGGGTTCCCTCTCGAATCGTCAGTGGGATCACTTGTTCCCCTCCGCGCTCATGCCAGGCTCCGATTTCATATTCACCCGGCGGCAGCGGCCCCAGTTCGAACGCCCCATCGTCACCGGTGACCCGGAACCAGGGGTGATCCAGGATGTGAACGAACATCAACATGTTGGCGTGAAGATCGCACGTGATTCTTCGACCGATGGCGGGTTTGCGGAACTGACGGGTGCGGCTGACGCCGGGGCCCGTCCCGAAGGGGAATCCCTCGACGCCCACCGTATTCACGTTGTGGACGATGGAATCGCTGTTCTTGAACAGGACGGGCTGCCAGGTCCTCACGGCGAGCACGTGGGGTCGGAACATGCAGTTCTTCTGATCCACATCCGCCGGTTTCTTCTCGAGAGGGAAGCTCCATTTCTCGGCGCCTTTTTTGACATAGATGAGGACGTTGGCGAGGCGGCCCCCACGAACGATCCAGGTCTCGTCTGGGATCTTATGACCGTTCCGGGCGCAGGATGCATCCGGAGAGGCGAGATACCGCGCGGGCGGCGCGTCCCCGTCGAAGAAAACCGTGCCCCGGAGCGCCTCGCCCGTCTTGGCATCCGGAACGTTGACGGTAACCTCGGGAAATACGAGCTTCTCCGACGACGAGTCCCCGCACCCCGCGAGGGCGAGAGCCGACAGAAGCACGATCAGAGAAACACCTCGCATGCTTGGTCCTCCAGGCGTCGGGTCAGAGTAGGAGACGTCATGAAGGACACAAGGCCGGAAGTTCGGGGAGCGATGCGCAGGCTGCCGTACATGGGCGTTATCGCGGTCGTGGCGGCTGCGGAGAAACTCGGCTTCTACAACGGCCATCCGGACTGGATCAATCTCGGGCAGGGGCAGCCGGAGGTGGGGCCCATGGAAGGGGCTCCACCCAGGGTCTCGCAGATCCGGATGCGGCCCATCGACCATGCATATGGTCCGGTCCACGGGACGCCGGAGCTCCGACAGAAGATTGCGGACCACTACAACCGCCTCTATCGGACTGGGAAGTCGTCCCAATACACGGCCGACAACGTGGCGGTCTGCTCCGGCGGTCGCTTGGCTTTGGCCAGGGCTGTGTTCGCCATGGCGCCATGCAAGGTCGGGTATATGGTGCCGGACTACAGTGCCTACGAGGATCTTCTGGGCGGTCAGTCTCCGCGACTCGATCTGCACCCCGTCCTGACTCGCGAGGAGAACGGCTTCGCTCTCACTCCGCAGGACATGTCGACAGCCGTACACAGGGATGGTGTCGAGGCTTTCATCGTCAGCAACCCCTGCAATCCCACCGGCATCGTCGTGGAAGGAGGCGAGTTGGCGGCCTGGGTGTCTCTGGCGCGGGATGCGTCCATGACTCTCCTCGCGGACGAATTCTATTCACACTTCCACTATGCCGAGGAGGGAGGCCCCGCTTCCGGTCCCGTGAGCGCCGCAGCCCACGTCGCCGATGTCGACGCGGACCCTGTGCTCGTCTTTGACGGTCTGACCAAGAGCTTCCGGTATCCGGGTTGGAGAATCGGCTGGGTCGTCGGACCGAAACCACTCATCGAGTGCTTCATCACGGCAGGGAGTTCCATGGACGGAGGTCCTCCGCGCGCCATGCAGCGGGCGGCCCTCGAGGTGCTCCGACCGGAGCAGGCGGACGAGGAAACCGCCGCGGTCCGACATGTCTTCGCGGCCAAGCGGGATCTGATGGTTCGACGCCTCCGGGACATGGGGTTGAGGTTTGCGAAGGAACCCCGGGGGACGTTCTACTGCTGGGCATCCATCGCCGGACTTCCGGCTCCGTTCAACGACGCGGACGTCTTCTTCGAAGAAGCTCTCAAGCGGAAGGTCCTGACTGTTCCCGGCTATTACTTCGACATCGATCCGGGGCAGCGCCGTGCCGAGACGGGGAGCTTGGACCAGTGGATGCGTTTCTCGTTCGGCCCACCCATGGAGGACGTCGTGCGGGGGCTGGACCGATTGGAGGAGATGCTCGGGTGATCGCAGCGAGCTGGCCTGCGTCAATCGCTCTTGCGTCCCTCCCGTCGGCGGCGCAGGGGTCGGCGTTCAGAACGATCCGGCACTCGGATTCGCGCGGCCTTTGCCCTCGCCTCCTTGGCCTTGTCTGATCGACCTGCCGCCTCATGGATTTCCGCCATGAGAAGGAGTGCATCCTTCACGACGCGACCGCGCATGCGAGATCTCATCTCCCCGCGTCCGCCCGAACGCGGGGATCGCGTCACCTGTTCGAGCAGTTGCAGAGCTTTGGCGTCTTGACCACTCGCGTGGAGTGCGCGGGCCAGATCCACGTCCGAGGACGAAGCGAAGGGCCGCCGCCTGCGGCCGTCACGTCCCCCCATCGCCTGCCGCTGCTTCCTCGCGCGGGTCAGGATTTCGATGGCCTCGTCCGCTCGTTGCGGGTCCTTGGCAAGCATCCGTCCCAATCGTTCGCGGAGCATCAGGGCTCCGGAGCGCAGGATGCTCTTTCCCGGATGGTGCTCGTCGACCTGATCCGCGAGGGTCATGGCGCGCTTCAGGTATGGGATGAGATCCCTGTCCGAGCGAGCAAGAAGGGTGGCACGGAGAGTTTGACGGAGGAATTCCCATGTGTATTCGGTGACCTGAGGATGGGACTCCGCAAGGTGTTGGAGCAGGTCGAGACCCGGCTTCGTGACTGAAGCGGCTTTTGCCTTCTCGTTCACTCCGTAGTAAGCGGCAGCGAGCATGAGGTAGCTCCTGCCAGCTCTGAGCAGGTCGCCCGGATCCTCTGCATGGGTGGCCTGCAACTCTTTCGCGACCTCGAGGCTTCGCTCCAGTTTCGGAATCCATTCCTGAAGCGCCTTGGTATTCAGGGTGGGTCTCTTGCCGGAACGTCCAGGGCGGAAGCCTCGGTTGCGACCGATGAGATGCTCCACCGCGTCGTTGTGGATGCGGACGAATTCTCGGCGCACCGCGTCGCTCGTGGGCGACTCCGTCCCACCACTCAGAATGGCTACGGCCTCTTGCAGCCGCCGCATCCCGTCAGTGGTCTTGCCACGATCGAGGTCCACGAGAGCTCGGTCCTTCAGAAGATCCGCGATCGCTATGAGATTCTCGTCGGAAGGAGAGATCTTCTGGGTGGCACGGTGAATGCGCAGCGCCTTATCGACGACCTCTTCCGCCTTGTCGAATTGTCTCAGACGCGCATGAATGCGTCCCATCTGCTGAAGAGCCCAAGCGGATTCCGAGGCGAGGCGGTCATCGGCTTCGTTCGCGGCCGCGAAACGATCGTAGAACCCCAGGAGCTCCTCGAGGAGTTGAGCATCGCGCTCCGAGATTGAAGTCGTCATCCCGAATGACCCGTCTTCCGCCTCCGCCGAATCCGGATCAAGGTCCTCGAGATCCCTGCCCGCCATGCCCTCGAAGATGTTCTCGAAGGCTTGAAGGGCCAGTTCCAGGTTGTGTTCCGCACGCCTGGATGCGGCCTGCGACTCCTTCCGTCGAATGGCCTCTCGTTGATAAGCGCGCCGTGTGGAGATCGAACCCCACACTCCGATTACGGCTGTGGCGAGGAGAAGGACGAGAGCAGCTGCAGCGAAACTTGCCGCCAAGGTGTTGCGCCGACACCACCTCCAAAGTTGCTCCACGGAGCCGACTGGACGGGCCTGGATGGGGCGTCCCTCGATGAATCGGCGGAGGTCGTCCGCCAGCTCGTCCGCACTCGCGTAGCGGTGGTCCGGGTCGCGGGCGATCGACTTCAGGACGATGGTTTCCAGATCTTTCGGGATGCTCGGATCGATTCTTCTCGGCCGCGGAGGTTCGGAGCGAGTGATCTTCTCGATCAGCTCCTCGGCCGTCGACGCGGACCAAGCTCTGCGAAGCGTACACATCTCGTAGAGAGTGAGCCCCAGGCTGTAGACGTCGCTTCGCGCGTCCTGGCGGCCCTGCATCTGTTCGGGCGGCATGTATTGGAGGGTCCCCAGGATGTCGCCCGTCTGTGTCAGCCCGTCCTTCTCAAGGGCTTTGGCGATCCCGAAGTCGGCGATCCAGACTGTCCCTCGGGAATCGATGAGCAGGTTGCTGGGCTTGATGTCGCGATGAAGGACCCCTTGCCCATGCGCGTAGGCGAGAGCGCCCGCGACCTGGCGCCCCATGGCGGCGATGCTGATCCAGTAGTCGCTGCGCATCTCGCCGATGAGTCGATGGGCGAGCTCGTCGTCGCCCTTCGGATTGCCCCCGGCCGAGCCGGTGCATGTCGCCGTTTCGAAGTCGAGGAAGAGCGGTTCCGTGTCCTCCCCACCCGGCTTCGTGGGAGTCAAGGGAAAGGCTCCGCTCATCATGGCCGAGGCCACCCGTGAAGCGGCCGGGACGGTCGCCTCGTCCGACACATTCGAACCGGACGTCGAACCCACGCCGGCGTTCCGCTTCAGCACGGCAAGGATGCAGTCCAAGCCGACGCCGCGTATGAGTTGCATGACGTAGTAGTGAAGACCGTCCTGCTCTCCCACACCGAAAACGGGGACGATGTTGCTGTGGTGAAGTCTCGCCGCGGTCTGCGCCTCGCGCTGGAATCGCTGGAGGCGCTTCGAGTCGAGAAGCGCATGGCGAGGGAGAACCTTGAGAGCGACGTGGCGATCGAGCGACTGCTGCTCCGCTTCGTAGACGATTCCCATGCCCCCGCGGCCGATCTCGCCGATGATGCGAAAGTCCCCGAGCTTCTCCACCCCCAGGTTCCCTTGCACCCGCCCGCCGCTCGACGAGCGCTCCTTCTCGATCTTGAGCCCTTCCATCGCCAGCATCGTGGGAAACAGCGAGCGAATCTCATGGGCCAGCTCCGGATACCGACGGGCGTAGTCTTCGATGCTCGCAGGGCGGCCCGCGCGAACGGCCTCGAGGAACTCCTCTGCGAGGGCGTCGAGCCGACTGACGGTCTCCTCATTCTCGATGGGGCCTCCGCTCTCGATGCGCTCCACGTCAGCTCTCCGTTCCGCCCGGGAATCCGGGCATGCTTTCGAGGATTCCTCGAAGCCTTCCAAGGGCCCGCACGTAGCGGTTGCTCGTCGCCGTTTTCTTCATGCCCAGGACCTCGGCCACCTCATTGTTGCTCAGTTCTTCGAAGTGTCGAAGCACGAGAACCTCCCGATCAATGGGATCCATGGCATCCAAAGCCTTCTCCAACCTCCGAGATATCTCGGCTTTCATGGCGGCTTGACTGGGGGAGGTGACGCTTGCGAGGAGTCGCCCCGCGATGGATACCGTCGAAGCCGCGGGCCCACCGTGCCCGGGAACGACCTCCCTCCGAGCGTCCCTCATGCGGGTTCCCAGGTGTTTTCGGTGGAGATCCACGAGGGTCTGGCTCGTGATGAGACGCAGCCAGATGAAAAGATCTCTCTCCGGAGCTTCGATCCAGTGGTGAATTCTCTGTCTCGCCGCGATCCATGCCTCCTGCAGGACATCCTCCGGGTCCATGCGGGCGGCCAACCGAGGATCCATCCGGAATTGAACCATTTTCCCGAGGCGCTCTCGAGATTCAGCGTAGAATCGGGACAAGGCCTCTTCGTCGCCGGATCGGATGCGGTCGATCAGGTCCCTGTCCGTGTTTTCTTCCGTCATGCTTCTTCAACCCCGCTCGACGTCGGGGGTTGCACGGCAACGACCACCGACGGTTTTCTCATTCTGGTACGTGGACAAAGAATGGGAAGCCCCGTTTAGTCCAGAAAGAGGGGAATCCCGCTGCGAACGGCTTCGTCTGCGGGTTGTAGGAGGACCTGAATTCATGCGCATACTTACCCTTGGCCTCGTCCTTTTGGCCATCGCTGTCGTCTTTGCCGTGACCCGTTTCGGTGGGGATGAGGAGGATGTGGGCCTGGTCACGGTTGCGGACGGAGCCTCGGATCTCGAGGACGCACCCATCCGGGACACCGCTCGTCGGACTGCGATGCCCCGTCTTGCGGAACCCGAGGAAGACAGCGAGGACGCGGGAGAAAGTGAATCCGAGACGGAGATCCTTCGACCCGGCGAAGGTCTCGTCCTGCAGGTCGTCGACCCGTCCGGACTTCCGGAGGCCGGGGCCGTCGTGGGCCTCTACAAGGTCCCGTCTCTCCGTCCATCGATGCGGCGCGAGTTTCTGGGTTTATTCGGAGGCTCGGGCGAAAGCGAGAGGACGCTCCTCGCCGAGTACACGTCCGATGACGAGGGGATGGTCGAATTGGACCGGCGGCTGGGACCCCGGATCGTTGCAGAGGCCAGAAAGGGCGATCTTTTCGGGCGATACACCGCAGGAGCGGCGGGCGAATTGCCGGTCCCGGAGGGGGTCGAGGGATTGATCGTCTTGGAACCGGTCAAGTTCTTGGACGTTCGCCTCATTGGACCCGGCGGGGGAAACGTCCCCCACGTTCTCGTCACGGCCTCCCCCGACTTCGAGAGCCGGTCGAGCCGGCTCGACTTCGGGCGCGGGCGTAGAGGAAGAGGCCGGGGACGGGCAGGACGGCGCAACATGCTCTTCGGTGGAGGGCTTTTTCTGCGTCAGCGCTCATCTGCCGGGAATCCCGTCACCCGTTTCGAGATCAATTCGGCGAGCGCCCTCTATGACGAGGAAAGCGTCGCCGTTACGGCCCAGCTCTTCGGTCTGGAGTCGCCCAGGGAGGTGGTCACCATGAAGGAGCGCGGGCACACGGAGGTGACGTTGCTTTTGCCTCCCACAGTCATTCTGGATCTCTCCATTCGACAGTCCTCCGGTGATCTCTGGACTCCTCCCGTCAACGTTACTTGGGACCCCCTGTCTCCCGATACGCCACAGGGCGGAAGCCCCATGCGGTTCTTCGGTCGGACGATGAACTCGCGTCTGGAGGTGAAGGGGGGGAAGGCCTTCGTGGGCGGCTTTCAGCCAGGGGGTCGATTCCGATTCGAGGTGACCGATCCCCAGCGCGTTCGCGCGAGCAAGGAAGTGACCGTGCAGAACTCGCCCGGAACCCAGTCGGTGACCCTGGAGGTCGGCGATCGCATGGCGCGTTTGGTCCTGCATCTTAGCGATGATCGAGGAGAGCCTCTTGCCAAGGAGACATTCACCGTGGCTGTTGTCACCGACGCTCCTCCCTCTCCTGATGCGGGGGGAAGCGGACGGGGATTCCGTCGCTGGATGAACCGTTTCACCAATGGTGGAAAGGGGAGCGGCCTCTACCGATCGGATTCCGAGGGGCGTCTCGATGTGCCCGTCCCGCCGGGGAAGGGAGGCCGCTTGGAGTTGCGGCCCCGATCCCTGTCGCCGTTCGGGCGGAGCGCCGAGGAATCGCCGCCTCTGGCGACGGTGGAGTTCTCCTCTCTCATGCCCGGCCAGAACGAGGACCTGGGTGACGTTGTCGTCGATGCGGGACCTCTTCTCGTTTCCGGCATTGCGGTCGACGAGGAAGGCGTTCCCCAAGGAGGTGTGCGGTTGAGGGTGCGATGGCAGCCCGACCAGAGCGGAGAGCAGAGCGGCGGCAGGCGGAGGCGCCGGATGTCCTCGGGCTCGATGACGGTGACGACCGACGACAACGGTGCCTTCGAGATCCACCGCCAAGCGCTGCCGGAGACCAGCTATGGGATCGAGGTGGACGAGCGGAACTGGGTGAGCGCTCGCGTTCCTTTCCAAGCCGGAGCCCAGAACATCCGCGTCGTTCTCACCGCCCCGGGAGGCCTCCGAGGCCGGGTCACGGTCGTGCCCGAGAGTTTGGGGGTTCGCCCCCGCCTTACGCTACGCCCTGCCGGCGGCGAACCCGCGCCGATGCGGGGAGGTCGACGGTCGGGCCCGCGCGTCCGAGTGGGCGCGGATGGAGCCTTTGTCGTTCGCCGCGTGACTCCGGGCCTCTACGACCTGGAAATCCGCCTGGGCCGCGTCCTGGTGCGGACGATACCGAGCCTTCAGGTCCCGTCGGGCGAGATCGCGGAGCCTCCGGAACTGCAAGATATCATCGTGGGAAGCGAAGTCGTCCGCGCCGTAGTCAGAGTGCAGGATGTCTCGGGGAACCCCATTCCCGGCGCGCGTGTGCGGTATAGCCTCGTGGGTCAGGACGTTCCTCGCCAGGGACGTGTCTTCGAAGAAGAGCGTACGGACGAGTCCGGCGAGGCCGCCCCCCTTCTTCCCGCCGGCTCCCTCGCTCGAATTCGGGTGAGTTCGGGGAAATACGTCGAGACCTCACTCGAATCCTCCGCGTTCCCCCTGACGGTGACGTTGGAACAAGGAGGCACCTTGATCGCTCGATTCGCTTCTCCACTTCCTCGCGTCGATGGGATTCGCGGGTACCGCGTCCTCCTCACACCCAAGAAGAAGGGTGGGGCGTCGGCGCGTAGCCGGACGGTTCCCGCGGGCAGTCAAAAGGCCGAAGTGGACCGTCTCGACGGCCAATACGCAGCGGCTCTCCTCATTCAGCCGGATTTTCGGACGCTTTTCGGAGCAGGCCAGCGCGGGCGCAGCTTTCGCAACGTGCTGCGACTGACGATCCCCCTCGAATCCGTCGATGTGCCTCGAGGGGAGACGGTCGAGAAGGTCTTTCGCGTGCGGCGCGAAAAGATCGAAGAAGCCATCGTTGCCGTCAAGGCCAGTTTGAAAGAGGCTCGCTGACGTGGTGTCGCGGAGTCTTCGTGGCGCGTTGCTGATTCTTCTCGTCACGACGGCCTGGGCCCAGGCGCCCCGCGGCGAAGCGGCCCGGCGCCTCATGGAACTGAGGGCGGCGGAGTCGCGCATGGCGGCCATCGAGAGTGCGTTGGAGGCCGCCACCGTCGGTCTTCGCGTGGGGCCCAACCAGGGTTCCGGGGTCATCGTTTCGTCCGACGGATTGATTCTGACCGCGGCCCACGTCTTCGAGAAACCAGGCACGAAAGTTCAGGTCATGTTCTCCGACGGGAAGCGCGGCAAGGCTGTCACGCTCGGTCGGGAAACGACTTCCGATTGCGGTCTCATGAGGCTCACGGGGGACGGGCCTTGGCCGTTCGCCCCCATGGGAAGTTCCAAGGATTTGAATCCCTACCAGTTTGCCGTGGCCCTCGGCCACCCGGGCGGGGTCGATCTCGAGCGCGGCGTTGTTCTGCGTTGGGGGCGATTGACGTCGATCCGAGACCGCTTTCTTCGGTCCAGTTGCGTGATCGATCAGGGGGATTCAGGGGGACCGCTTTTCGATCTCGAGGGGCGCGTCATCGGAATCCACAGTCGGATCATGCCAAGCCCCACCGCCAACTATCACGTTCCGATCGATCGCTTTCGCAAGGTTTGGGACCGGCTCTTGAAGGGCGAGAGCTGGCGCGAGCGGCGCAAACCGCGGCCTCGGTTCGGGCCGGGACCCGTTCTCGGAATCCGCGGTGACGACGCTCCCGGAGGTTGTGTGGTCCTGGAAGTCTATGAGGATCTTCCCGCCGACGAAGCCGGTCTGAAAAAGGGTGACGTCATCTCCTTCATCGACGGGGACGTGGTGCGCGGTATTGCGGGATTGAAAAAGCTCCTGGCGACGAAGGAGAGCGGCGTGTTCGTGGACTTCGTGGTCCGTAGGGGCGAACGAAGGGTCGAGATCCCAGTGATGCTGCGGGTCCGAGGCAAGACCGAGGACGCGTGGACCCTGGAGAAGACGGAAGAGGCCGTCCGCCCGCTTTTGGATTCGATGCGTGGCCGGGTGTTCGAGATCGAGGACGCGAAGGGGCGGCGCCGCGCCGAGGCCACGGCCCTCGGCGACCTCCTCGTCGCGAAAGCTTCGGCGGTGCCCGAGGAGGCCGTCGTCCTGGACGATGACGGAAACCGCCACACGATCCGCGTGGTCGGCCGGGATCCGGATCGGGACCTGATTTTCCTTTCCGCCGAGGGACTCCGTGTCGAGGGGTTTCCCGTTCCCGCGACGACGGCGTGGAAACGGGGACAAATTCTTCTCGTTGCGGGGTCCCACGGAAGACTTCTGGCCCGTGGAATCGTTTCCGTCCCGCCGCGAAAACTTCCCGGCGCCGGTGGCTTCCTCGGCATCTACATCGCTGATGCTCCTTCCGGCGTCCGCGTGGACCGGGTGAGTCCCGGTTCGGCCGCGGAGAAGGCGGGACTCGCCCGTGATGACGTCATTCATGCTGTGGATTCCTCCGTTGTCACCACGCGGGATGGCCTGATCAAGGTCATCAATGCGCATCGCCCCGGCGCCGAGATTCGTCTGAAGGTTCGGCGTGGGGGAAAACCCCTCGTCTTGAAGGCGATTCTCGACCGACGGCCCAGGACGCGTCGCGGGCCCGGCCGATTCATTCGACGGAGTCGCCGCCTGGACGGTTTCTCGAACGTGGTGCAGACGGACGCGGTCTTGGAGCCCGAGGATTGCGGGGCGCCCGTGCTGGATAGCCGCGGTGCCCTCCGGGGGCTCCTCATCGCTCGGTCGTCCCGCACGGAGAGCTATGTCCTTCCTATTTCAGATGTTGCAGCTGCTCTTCGATCTCTTGCTCGTTCGTCTGAGGCTGTGTCCGACGACTCTCGCTGAAGATTCCCATCTTCCCGTGGACCCCTCGGCAATGAGGCCGTTTCCCTTCTTGGCGGGAGCCCCCCCGAGACCTTCGGGCCAGCTCCTCGAGAAAACACAACGGCCAACCCTGGAGGATAGCCATGAAATACCTGACCTTGATTGCAGCGCTCGTCGTGTTGCTGCCTTTGACTCTCACCGCACAGGACGAGGGCCGTCGCCGCGGCAACCGTGGATTCGACCGGACCCGCTTTGCCGGACTGGCCGTGGCCCGACTCGCGGACGCGAATCGTGACGGCGCCGTCACTGGCGAGGAATGGAAGACCTTCCTCGACTCCGTCCAGGGGAAAGACGGCAACGTCGACGTGAAGAAGCTCGTGCGGAGTGCGGCACAGCGCGAATTGGATCTCAATGGCAACGGCACCTTCGATGTCGAGGACCTGGATTCGGCCTTCAAGGCCTTGGACAAGGACAAGGATGGGGCCCTCGGAGAGAAGGAACTCCGTGCGAACCGGCGGGCTTTCGGTGGGCGTCGGGGGCGTGGGCGCGCCGGCGACGGCGAGAGGCCCAGGCGTCGTCCCGGTGCCGGCGAGGGACGCGGGCGCGGCCAAGGTGGTGACGAGGCTGGAGAGAAGGGCGAGCGCAAGGGGCGTACAGCCCGCCGAGCGGCACGGGTCCGCGTTGCGGCCGCTCTTCGCCGTGTCGTGCGATCCGCCGACGGCAATGCAGACAAGACCGTCACGGCCGAGGAATGGACGGCCTTCAAAAGCGAAGTCACCGACGACAAGGGCATCGTGGACATGAAGAAGATTCGCGCCCGGGCCAAGAAGAAGGCGGACGGCGCGAAGAAGGACGGGGAGGAGCGTTCCGGACGCCGTGGTCGACGCGGAGGAAATCGCGGTGGAATGCTCAGCCGTCTTTTGGACCCGGAGGGGAAGGGCAGCATTTCCATGGAGAAGATGAGCAAGCTGTTCTCAGCGCTCGACAAGAACGCGGATGGCACGCTTCAGAAGGAAGAACTCACTCCGAGGCGTCGGCGCCGCGGCGGTGAAGAGGGCGGTCGTCGTCGCCCCGGCAAGGATCTCTGAACCGGAAGCACCGACGGCCCCATTCCGTGGGCCTCAAGCACCTCGAGGGGCGGGTCGTGACGACTCGCCCCTTTCCTTTTCTGTCAGGTGTCAGACGAATTCCCCGTGAGAGTCAGAAGTTCCATTCCGCCTGAAACGTCAGGAACCAGGCGTCGTCGGGGGAGGGGCCGAAGGCCGACCCCGGATGGAAATAGGCGAGGACGACCTCCATCTCCAGAGGCTTCCAGGCTTCCAGGCCGACGATGATGTCCACTTCCCAGCCCAGGTTTCTCTTGACTCCCTGGGGATCCAGTCGCAGACGGCTCCTGCGGATCGTCGTCGACGCCTTGACCTGCCTGTAGTGGTGAAACATCACATCCACCGACGTCTTGCGGTAGGGTCGAAAACCGAAGCCCGTGCTCATGACGATGAGATTCGAGACTTCGGGCCGCACAAGTTCCCCGAGGTATCGGAAACTGGTCACGCCGTTGAATTTGTCGTTGTTGTCGTTGAGTCCGGTCTGCCGGAACGATGAGTCCTTGCCGTCGGCGGGATCGTCGTCCCCGGAACCGTAGGCGATGTCGAAATAGATCGACGGTTCCCAGTCCATCGTGCTGAACACGTACATGCCGGCCACGTCGAAGCCGTAGCCCTCGACGTCCAGGTCGTCCTCGCTTCCCCAGACGTAGCTGAAATCGACCCAGACCTTGCCGTCGTCTTCGGCAAACGTGCTCTTGAACGAGAGCCCCACATGGGTGCGATCCAGATCCACGAGGTCTCCATGCTCCCGATGCAGTCCATACAGGAAAAGGTTGGCGTCCTCCCAGGGATCGAAGTGGGCGGCCACAAGGTAGTTCACGATGCCCGCTTCCCTGTCGGACTTGTCGATGAAGCGCTTCGAGACAGAAGCTTCCACCAGAACTTCGTTCAAGTCGAAGAACAGTCGAGCGCCTTCGATCTCGTCGTCCATGACCCATTCGCGTCCTTGATCGAACTTCTGGCGGCCGACCTCGAGAGCGATTCCCTCGACGGGTACGTCCAGCGCTACGAAGTAGGCCTGGTTCACATCGATCCGGGTGTTGAAGTCCAAATTGCGCTGCTCGTCGAAAATGACGAACTTGCGACCGAGTCGGAACTTCGTGAAGGCGAAGAAGCGGTCATCCGGTCGGAAGGAGAGCTCGAGTTCCGCGCTCGCCTCCTGAATAAGGCGGTCCCTTTCGCGATCATTTCTGAGATTGTGGTTCTTGCGCCATTCGATGTCCCACTGAATCTCGCCCCCGGCGACCAGATTGTCGGTGAGGCGAAAACCGCTACCCGTGCGTAGGTCTTCGTCGTCGACGCGGACGATGTCCTTGAGGCGAGGATCTTGGCGCGGTCTGATCCCCCGCTGATCAGGCGGCGGCGCCTCGACGCCTTGCACGTCCCAGAGGATGGGGACGTCATCCGCGAG
>DRQF01000256.1 GCA_011369445.1 Planctomycetota bacterium
ATCTCTGGAGGGCGGAGCCATCGTAACGTTTCGGCTGCGCAATGCGTTGGAGAACAGCGCCGCCCTGGTTCTCGTGAGCCCGGTTGCGCTGAACATGCCGGCGGCGGGGGGGATCGTCGTGCCGGACTACACGGCCCCCGGAGCCCTCATCAACGTGGTGCCGACGGATGCCGCAGGCGGTCACCGCGTCGACATCTCCTGGCCGAATGGATTGCCCCCGGGCTTGACGCTCTACATCCAGTATTGGATGGGGGACCCGATGGGGCCCATGGGGGTCGCCGCATCGAATGCGCTGCTCCTCACCACGCCTTGACCGGCGAAACCCAACGGAGTGCCCGCATTGCGGCAAAAGTGTCGCATCCGACGAGCACAAGGGATTCGGTGATACCATGAACTGAGCGAAGTTTCCGTTTTGGGTGTCGACTCCGCTCGAGGAGGAATCGTTGACCGATTCGTCGGCGTGGGAAATCCCTTCCGCACTCAGTCGCCGGGCGTCGGCGAAGAGGTCCTCGACCTGGGGTGCGGATGCGGCTTTGACGTCTTCTTCGCCGCCCTTCTCGTGGGACTGACCGGACGCGCCGTGGGTGTGGATCTGACGCCAGAGATGCTCACGTGGCCGCGGCGCCACGCGAAATCGATGAGAAACGTGCAGTTCGAGGAAGCCGACCTCACACTGCCCTTCGCCGATTCCTCGTTCAACCTCGCCAGCTCCAACGGCGTTCTCAACCTCGTGCCCGACAAGAAGACAGCCCTGCAAGAAGTCCACCGAGTCCTGCGCCCCGGAGGCAGATTCGTAGCGGCCGACCTTCTCGTCATCGAAACGATTCCCGAGGATGTGCTGTCGGACGCAGACGCGTGGTCGACGTGAATCGCCGGAGCCGTGACGGGTAAGTCTTACCTGGAATTCCTCTCGACCGCCGGCTTCGAATCGGCGCGGCTTGGGGGGCCGACGGGATACGTCACGTCCAAGTACACCGAGGCGTGGTACGTAGAGGCCAGGAAACCCACTCAGTAATGGGCGGGGGACGTTCAAGGTATACTCTCCAGGCGCGACCGACATGTGCATGCCCATCCTGGCGACCACGACGCTGGCTGCGCGATCGACTCGCCTCTCGATTCTGGATTTGAAGACCTGGAGATGACCATGTTCGATGCCACTCGCCGGCGGTTCGTCGCAGCGCTCGGTGCCATGGGTTTGTCCTTCGCCAGTCCACAACGACTCATGGGACGTGAAACCGGCTCATACGAGGGCGACCAGGACAAGAAGAAAAAGCCCAAGATGCCCGGCGGTGGCCACGGGAAACCGATGTCCCCGATGATGAACCCCCTCGAAGACCGGTTCCCGAGGGTGGACCCTTCCATCCCACTCTCGCCTCCGCCAAGACTCATGGGCACACAGATGGGGCGCGTGACGACACCGGGCATCCCGCCGCTGGGCTTCGAGATGGACGGCGACGTGAAGGTCTTTCACCTCATCGCCCAACCCGTCGAGAAGGTCATTTCCTCGGGCGTAACGATGGCGCAGATGAATCAGCGTTTGGTCATCCCCGAGAAGCACAAACGCTTCCGCCCTCGCCCGACTCAACCGAAGACGATGGTCTGCTGGGGATACAACGGGACCACATGCGGCCCGACACTCGAAGCGACCGAGGGGGATCGGGTTCGAATCATCTTCAAGAACGAGCTCCCTGAACCGACGTCGATCCACTGGCACGGCTTCGAAATCCCATATTCGGAAGACGGAGCGACGGGGTATTTCCCATTCGAAGCGCGGCGCCCTGTGCTGCCGGGCGCCACCGACGTTTACGAGTTCGACTTGATCCAGTCGGGAACCCTCATGTACCACACCGGTTTCAATGTCATGAAGCAGGAGGGTCTCGGACTCGCGGGCATGTTTGTTATTCACCCAAAGGGCGCTCAGCCCGCCCCCGACCACGATTTCGCAATCCTACTCCAACAGTGGAACTTTCGACCCGGAAACAGAAACCCCGACATCGCTCCCATGGAGCCGACCCATGCAACCTTCAATGGACTGACTCTTCCCGACATGCCCATGCTCGAGGTCAAGCAGGGCGACCGGGTCCGGATCCGCTTCGCGAACCTCAGTCTTCTCTACCATCCGATCCACCTGCACGGTCATATCTTCGAGGTCGTTGGGACGCTGGGCGGCGAGATCCCGAAGGCGGCGAGAATGCGTGACGCCACGGTCACCATCGGGCCGGGCGAGTCCCGTGACATCGAATTCGTCGCATGGAACCCCGGCACGTGGCGACTGCACTGCCATGTCCTCCATCACATCATGAATCAGATGACTGATCAGCCGATGGGAATCGCACCTCCAGAGGGAATGTTCACTCACCTACATGTCGAACCGAAGGACCCGAACTACGATCCAAGAAGCCGGGACGTGAATTGGACGTACCCCCCCAGAGAGGAGCGCGTCTGATGAGAAAATCAATCACACTCACCCTCCTTCTTGCACTCTCCGCTTGCACCGCCGTCGACCCGGAACCTTCCTGGCAAAATGTCCGAGATCTCAGCGCCTCGCGCAGTGAGGGCCAACCGGTCTGGGTGCGCACGCCCGAGGATCAGAAGCTGGTCGAGAGCACGGTCACGTCGTTGCTCGAAGGCGGGCTCGATCGTGATGAAGCCCTCCGGATCGCAATCCTCAACGATCCCGCCCTTCAAGCACGGTTTGCCGACATCGGCGTGAGCGCCGCATTCGTCGTGGAAGCCTCGTTGCCGACGAATCCGACACTCGACGGCTGGCTGGGCTTACCGGGGCGATCTGGTGCGAGTTCCCTGGGCCTCATCGCCTGGTTATCCGACCTCTGGATCATTCCTCAACAGACAGCCGTTGCCGAACTCGAGGCCAAGCGTACCGAGTTTTCCGTTGCCGCGGACATCATGATGACCGGGCTGATGGGTGCAGCGGCCTGGGATCGCCTCGTCGCGGCGCGTCGCGAAGCGGCTCTCGCGCGTGAGCTTCTTCGATCGAGAATGGCCGCGGCCAAGCGCATGAACATCAGGTATTCTCACGGGCTCGAAGACGAAGGAACGGTCCAGGAAGCGGTCGGAATGGTTGCAGAGCAAGAAGTCACGGTGCAGAGCGCCGAGCAGGGCTTGACCGAAGCGCGAACAGCACTTGCGCAAAGGCTCGCCGTACCGGAAGCCTGGACCCATGTTCCGCAAGAATCGACGCTGACACCGTTGCAGAGTACCGACTTGACTGTTCAGGAAGCGCTCGAATCGGGGATGCAAGGCCGCCTTGACATTCAGATCGCCCACGTGGACGTCGAACGGACCACGAGCGTCGTCGGCCTGGAAGATGCCCTCATCTGGCGATCCGTCGGTATCGGTGCTACCAAGGAGGGGCAATTCGCAAGAGTCCATGACTCGAACGTCGCTGCCGACGAGGTCTTCGGACCGACGATCTCGATCGAAATCCCCATCTTCAACCAGAACCAAGCCGGTCGTGCCGCGGCGTCGTTCGAGCTGCAGCAAGCCATCAAGCTGCTCGAGGCCGCCCGGTTGCGTGCCGCCAAGGAGATCGTCGACGCTCACCGGCGATTCGAAACGACGGCGAGGAGTCTGTCGAGACTCGAAGGCGTCGTTCGACCCGCCGCGGCGGCGAGACTGAAATACGTGCGGGAATGGAACCGCAGAATGCAGATCACGTATCTCGAAGTGTTGGCCGCCGAAGAGCGACTTCTGATAGTCGATATAGAGATCAACCGGCTGCGAGAAGAGAAGAACTCGAGTTGGCGCAGACTACAGTTCGCGATCAACGGCCGCTCGATGTGACCTCTTTCAGGGCTTGGCCGTCCGTATTGGGCTCATCACGGATTCAGGCGACCGGAATGGTGGTGAGTTCGAAGAGGATCTCGAAGAGGGCATGGCGATCGACAGGTTTGGCGGCGAAGGCGTCGCAACCGGCTTCGCGACATCGCTCCTGCTCATGGGGCAAGATTGCGGCCGTCAGGACCACAATGGGGCGCTCGTAGCCTCGGGCTCGCAGCTCCTTGATCGCGGCCACGCCGTCCATCACGGGCATGTGCATGTCCATGAGCACGACCGAAAAAGGAGCCCCGTCACGCTCCGCCTCGAGGGCGGCGTCGACGGCCTGCGATCCATCGCCAACCACGTCGACGTCGGCCCCGAAACGCTCCAGGATGCGAAGGACGATCCTCTGATTCACGGGGTTGTCTTCGGCAACCAGCACGCGGCACGCGAGACCTCCATCCGTGTGAGCGAGGCCCGTGTCCCTCTCGCTTCGCTTCGGAGCTTGCCGAATGAGCCGCAGATCCTCGAGATCCTCCATGGGAAGCTCCAGCCGGAACGTACTCCCCTTGCCCACCTCGGAATGAACCAGGGAGAGCCGCCCTCCCATGAGCTCAGCCAGACGGCGGGAGATGTCGAGGCCAAGACCCGTCCCGCCGAATCTCCGGGTCGTCGACATGTCCGCCTGCCGAAACCGTTCGAAGAGCCGAGCCGCCTGCTCCTCGCTCATGCCGATCCCGGTGTCGGCGACATCGAAGAGAAGCCTCCCCGAGGGGCCGTCTCTCTCGAAACGCGCGGAGAGAGTCACCCTCCCTTCCTCGGTGAACTTGAGAGCGTTCCCGACGAGGTTGATCAAGATCTGCTTCACCCGGGCAGCGTCCCCTTTCATCTGCTCCGGCAGCATCCCCTCGACGACGACCTCGAGTTCGACGCGCTTCTGGCGAGCCTTCACTTCCAACAGGGACTGAACATCCTCGATGATTTCGAAGGGAGACCAATCCTCGGACTCAATTTCCATCCGACCGGCGAGGATCTTCGAGAGATCCAGGATATCGTTGATGAGGTGCATCAGGTGCTTGCCATTGTCGGAAATGACCCTCACGGACTCGGCGCAGGATGCGGAAAGCTCATCCCTCCTAATCTCCAACTCCTCGGCGTATCCGAGAATCGCTGTCAAGGGCGTCCGCAACTCATGGCTCATATTCGCCAGAAACTCGTCCTTGGCGCGCTCGGCCCGCCTTGCTTCGTCGCGAGCCTCCTCGAGTTCGCGCGTGCGGTCGCGAACTCTCGTTTCGAGATTGATCGTGGAATCGCGCACGGAATCCGCCATGCGGTTGAAGGCTCGCGCCATGTCCGTGAGTTCGTCGCTGCCGATCTCGGGAACGCGAACGCAAAGGTCGGGATGAGCCTCCACGGCAGCCATCACTTCGGAGGCTTTCTCAATTCGTCGATTCACGATCCTGTCGAAGCTGAACAGCATCAACAGGAATAGCCCTACGGTTGCCACCAGGAAGACCAGTAGAACGTGAGCCCCGAGAGTCGCCTGATGTCCGAGAAGGTCATCGATGGGAACGGTCACCAAAGTGAGCCCGGCGATCTCGCCCGGCTTCCACCCGAATCCGCTCTCGGTCCCATATCGCTCGACCAATCCCGGAGGCGCATTCTCTGGATTTCCGTGGCAGTCCAAGCATCGCTCCTCTACGACTTCCGGTCGCGCGACATAGTAGAGGCGCCGCCCTTCGACCTCCCTTGTCCCGTTGATGACATCGAGATCGGGATCTCGACGGAATCGCTCGATGAGCGCGGCCTCGAACGCATCAGCCTTGTTCGTCGGATTGAGGGGATTCAAGGTGGGTTGACGATACACATAGTCGGCGAGTTCCGCGCTCAGCCGCTCAAACGTGGCGCGCGTGACGAACGTGCTCGACATGGCTTCCGGCGTGAAGCGACCCAGCTCATCGCTGATGGCCGGCCGAAGAGACTCCTTGACCATGCGTCGACTCGCGGTCGCGACGGCGAGAACCGCCGAGGCGCGTCGGTGCGCGACATCCGTGAGAGCCTGCTCCTGATCATTCTGAACGACCCAGAATCCCACACCGAGGACTCCGAGTATTCCGAAGACGATGATCAGTGCAAAACGAGTTCTCAGCTTCATGAGGTCAAGGTGTCCGCGGACCTTCCGTCGCGAGCACATCCGGTGCTCGCATCCCCAGGAGGGGCTCATCGGCAGCGCGCCGACCACTGGCCCCTGGACCCCGGATTCCCCAAGTCCACGGTCACCGCCCCTCCCTTCACGTCGGCGATGAGATCGCGTTGTCTTGAGCAGAAGATTAAGATGACCACATACGGGAAACACCGTATTCCACTCGCCACGGCTGGTGGAATGACGTCAAGAAAGCGAGGAAAACCATGGCGATGGCGGCCTCCCCAAGCACGCTCCCCCACCTCGGTACCTCGAGCCCGCCGTGGATGTGGTGGGCGACGGTCCTGTGAGTTGGGTCAGGCCCCAGCGCTGGGAACTGCTTCGGGGTTGTCGCCCACAAACCCCGCGAGCACGGCAAAGAGTTCCTCGCGCTCAATGGGCTTGCAGGCCACGGCGTCGCATCCGGCTTCGCGGCAGCTTTCGATCTCCGCGGGCATGACGGCCGCGGAAAGGACGACGATCGGCTTCTCGTATCCTTCCTGACGCAACGTCCTGATCGCCTCCAACCCATCCATCACGGGCATATGCATGTCCATGAGGATGACATCGAAGGGCCTCCCCTCGCTCAGTGCCTGCCGAGCACGATCGACCGCCTCCCGCCCGTTGGGTACCAGCTGGACATCCGCCCCGAAGTGCTCGAGAACACGCGCGACAATGCGCTGGTTGACGGGGTTGTCCTCGGCCACCAGCAACCGACAGTTCAGTTTTCCCCGCAGGTCTCCAAGGGTCTTGGCCTGGCTCTCCTGGGGCGTTCGCTCGTCACTGCGCGCCATCCGACATGCAGCCTGAACGGGCAAGGTGACGCGGAAATGACTTCCGACACCTGGCCTGGACTCCACGAGTTCGAGGTCCCCGCCCAGCAGGGTTGCGAGCCCTTTCGAGATGTCGAGCCCAAGCCCCGTGCCGCCAAACCGACGCGTCGTCGACCCGTCCGCTTGGCGGAAGCGCTGGAACACTCGAGCCGCCACATCGGGGGCGATGCCAATGCCTGTGTCCTTGACGTCGAGCATCAGCGTCCCGCCTGCGTCGCCTCCCTCATAGTGAACCGAAAGGGTGACGGATCCCTTCTCCGTGAACTTAATCGCATTGCCGACGAGATTGTAGAGAATCTGCTTCGTGCGAAAGACGTCTCCGACTACGCAGTCGGGAAGATACTCATCTGCTTTCGTGACAAGTTCGATGCCTTTCTTCTCAGCCTGCGGCGTCATGACCGCTCGAACGTCTTCGAGCAGCCCAATGGGCGACCAATCCCGCTTCTCCACTTCCATTTCGCCGGCGATGATCTTCGAGATGTCCAGGATGTCATTGATCAGGCGCAACAGCTGCTTTCCGTTCTCGCTGATCACGCCGAGGACCTCAACGCAATCTGGAGGCATCCGAGAAGATTCAAGCGTCAACTCTTCCGTGAATCCGAGGATCGCCGTCAGCGGAGTCCGCAACTCATGGCTCATGTTGGCCAGGAACTCATCCTTGGCGCGCTCCGACTGGCGGGCATCGTTCAACTCGGACGTTCGCCGTTGAACGCGCTTCTCCAGCTCCGCAGCCGCCGACTGGACGGAGTCGGCCATATGATTGAAGGCTCTGGCCATGTGGCTGATTTCATCTTCGCCGTCGCGCACATCGACGCGCAGGTGTAAGGCTGGGTCCGCGGCGACTCTCTCCATGATCTCGGCTGCGTTGTCGAGACGGCGATTGACCATCCGGTCGAACGTCAAGTCGATCAGGTAGCCCAGACACAATGTGACGACGAGGAAAACCCAGAAGACATGGGTGTTGAGCGACGCTTGGCTCTCCAAGAGGTCATCGATCGGAACGGTGACCATCGTAAGTCCCGCGACCTCCCCCGGGGTCCATCCAAACCCCGACTGCCCACCATATCTCTCGACGAGGCCCGCGGGCGCCTTGTCGGGCTCCCCGTGGCACGCGAGGCACTTGCCCTGAACGACCTCCGGCTTCGCCACGAAGTAGCTCGCTCGCCCGTCGACCTCACGCGTCCCCTTGATCAATTCAAGGCCGGGAGATTCACGAAACCTCTGGATAATCTCAGCCTCGAAGGCGTCCGCCCTATTCACCGGATTGAGGGGACTGAGCGTTGGCTGGCGGTAGACGTAAGCCGGGAGACTCTTCTCGAGCTGAGCGAACGTCCTCCGCGTGACAAACGTACTCGACATCAACTCAGGTGTGAATTCGTCGGTGCCGGTGACGGCGGGTCTGA
Organism: Planctomycetota bacterium; assembly: GCA_011369445.1. Lineage (GTDB taxonomy): Bacteria > Planctomycetota > DRQF01 > DRQF01. The sequence continues at coordinate 8,199 of DRQF01000256.1, forward strand.
GGTTTTCCCGCACCATGCCGCGGCACGCTTCCGCAAAGGCGAGGACAGCGTAGGCCCGTTTGTAGGCGGCGTCTTCGATGGCCTCCTCTTGGTGACGGCGAACGACGAGAAAACCGATGCCGAGAACGGCAAAAATGGAGGCGACCACAATGAGGCCAAAGCGCGTTCTCAGTTTCATCCCATTCCCGATCTGGCACCATCATCTCAGAAGGTGACGGGCGTGCCTCCGAATGGCCCGAGTCCTTCAGCGGACCTTCCGTGCCCTTATTGCCTGTCGAACGTTCCGCCGGCCGTCTTGAGAAAGCCCCCATAAAGAGCACGGTCCCATCACCGAGATTTCCGCGGTCCCGCACGAACGTGGGTGAACTTATGAATTGCTCGCAAGAGAGGTTCCCGAACCATGAATCATCGGGCGGGCCGAGGAGTCTTTGCTGCAGACGTGAATGGACTCAGGACGTTCGGCAGTCCCGGAAAACACGCTGATCGATCCGTGGACGGGATCGAGAGCGTCCCGTTTCAAACGTGGAGGAGTCGGTCAACCCGAGCCCCCTGAACGAAGGGACGTGACATGAGTCGACAATTCGCTCAGGAAACCCCGCGGAAGAAAGCCCTCTTCACCCTTCCACTCATCGTGGTGACGTTGCTCGTGTGCGAGACTCCCACGATTGGCCAAGAGGGATCGACACCTCCACGACCCGACGTGACGCGCACGATCGAACATGACGGTGTGCAACGCACCTATCACGTTCACCTGCCTCCTCGCTTCGGGGTCGCCAAGAAACTCCGTCCCGCAGTGCTCGGTCTCCACGGAGGCGGTGGCAGTGGGCGACGATTCGCCAAGGGTTCCACGGGCGGCACGCTCCTACGGGCGTCCGAGAAACGAGACGTCGTGCTGATTCTTCCAGAAGGCTTGAACGGCCACTGGAACGACGGACGCACCGAGGTTTTCCGTGGAAGGAAAGGGCCGGATGACGTCGGCTTTCTCCGAAAGGTCATTGACGACGCCGTCCGAACCTTTCATCTGGACCCTCGCCGCATCTTCGCGACCGGCATCTCGAACGGGGGATTCATGTCGCTACGCCTGGCCGTCGACCTTTCCGAAAGAATCGCCGCCGTCGCGCCGGTCGCGGCCCAGATGACGCCGGTGCTCGCGGCCAGAAAACCGAAGAGGCCCGTCTCGATCCTCTTCATGTGCGGGACGAAAGACCCGATCGTGCCCTACGGCGGAGGCGTGGTGCGCGTTCATCCTTTCGGACGTGGTCGCGGACGCGTTCTCTCCGTCGCCGACTCGGTGTCCTACTGGCGCAGCATCGATGCCTGCAAGTCTCCTCCTCGGGTTCAGCACCTGAAGGACAGGAACCCGGAGGACGGGACGACGGTCGAAGTGTTCCGCCATGCCGGCGGACGGAACGGCACGGAAGTCGTCCTCTTCAAGGTCATCGGCGGCGGCCATGCGTGGCCTGGCCGGGGTCAGGAACGCTCAAGGTTGAAGAGAAGACTCGTCGGCCGCGCCAGCACCGAGATCGATGCCGGCGCCGTCATCCTCGATTTCCTTCTTGCCCACGCTCGAACCCGGAGTGCCACGCCCCGCAAGGCAAGAACCGACTCCGGGAGACCCTCGAGACGCTGACGGCGAGACGTCGAAGTCATTCATTGGAAATGCCTTCTCATTCCCCTCACCGCCGCCCTGCGGCGAATCACTTCTTGCGGACGAGCACTTTCTTAACAGCCTTCTTCAGTGCCTTGAAGGGCTTGCCGCCTTCCTCGAGAAGGCCCACGTTGCGCAGGACGGGATCCGTGGAAGCCCAGACGATCTTTCCCTTCCCATCCACGACGAGGATCAGCGCTTTCAACGAGGGCTTCCCCGTGATTCCCGTCTGAGACGGAGCTGCAACGGCTAGAAACGAACAGGCCATGAGTGCGCCGAGCCAACGAAACGGATGCGTCATCTTTCCTCTCCTTCGATCACTGGGCAGGAACCTTGAGAGTAGCACCATCGCGGCATTCGAATAGTCGGGCAGTTTTCCCGACCGTCGCGCGTCCATGACCGTCCACACGCCAGGCGACGAATGGTCTGTTTGGCAACCGCCGCAAATCGTTCGATGCCAAGGGATTGACAGCCGCGAGCACAAAAAGTGGATTCGGCTGTCACATCGCGGTCCGCGATTCCGCTCATCCAGGTGACATGCACACCCCACCCGATGGAGACGACCCATGCAAGTCCGATACGAAGCATCGCGAGCGCTCACGCGAGAGCGCACTTTGTTTCTCGTTCCGCTGATGATCGCCCTCCTCGCATTCTGCGCAAGCGGGCAGATCATCAACCAGCAGTCCATGAGCGACGCCACGAAGGACCAAGTGCGCCCCGTGATCCGGCTCCTGAAAGCTGCCCTGAAACCGTGCCTGAAGAAGAAGCTGAGCACGCTCTTCGGCTCCGGCTTCGGACAGGCGCAATACGAAACGCTCTTCGGTGGCAGAGCAGCCACCCTGGAAGACGCCGTCGATCATCTGATGACGATGCTGAACAACGATTCGCTTCGCCTCGAAAACATGGACGCACGGGGCGCCACCTATCTCGCCGAGGGACTGGACGCCGACGTGGTGACCTTCGACGACAACTACATCACCCGAATCATGAACGGCACGGTGGGGCACTCGAAAATGTTCTGGAAGATCGCCCTCGGCGCCACGCTCGCCAACGAGATGACCCATGTTTTCCAGAAGGTGGCTTCCGGAGACGCAGAGAGATGCGACGGCGAACGGGACTCGGACGCCGCCAGTATCAAGTTTCTCTGCGCGATCCTGGATGCGCTTTCGGACGGAAGCGGGGGGCCGAATCCATCCATCGCGGCCATCGACGTCGATGACCAAGCCATCGCTGGATTCGCGGACGATCTCACCAATTGTGGCATCAATTCTGCCGCCGAGATCGCGAATCTCCACCGCAACGTCAAGGCTCGAAAGAACTCCTATGTGCAGCGCAAGGCCGACATCTTCGACGCCAACATCGCAGCGAGTACGAGCTGGGGACGCGCCTACTACGGAGCCAGCTACAACGGCAACCACGACAAGTACGTCTTCAAGGACCCGATGCGCACGTCGGCCGCCCTGGAGAGCGACGACGGTACTTCCAACGCGAGTTTTTCCCCGCCCGGTGGAGAGATGATCTCCCAGGCGGCTGCCCTCCTCCCCCCCGATGACCAGTTGGTTCTCATCGAAGCCACTCACGCCAGCGGACAGAACCACTTGAGGTTCTGGAAGGACGCCGACGCGGATGGCTTGCCGGAGCCCGCCGAAGCGGCTCCGGCCATCACTCTGCCCCCCTCCTTCGACCCCGGACTCGACGGTGTGACCATCCTGCCGGTCTTTCCAGCGGCATTCGGAACCTCGGGACAAAACGACGGGCTCATGATCCACAACCACGCCACGGGCGAGGTCATCATGATCGAGTTGCAGTCCGACGGTCTGCCCTTCCCCGCAGCGAGCCCCTTGGTGGTCTTCCAAGACCCACTGCTTACCGAGGCCAACGGCTTCATCTACTTCAATAGCGTCATCGAACCCAATCCGGGAGATCTCTCTTTCGTGTTCTCCAGCGAGCCCAACGTGGCTCAGTTCGGTCACGTCCCCAGTGTGGCAATCACGGTCGTGGGAGTGGATCCCCTCACCGGCGGCACTCCGCAGCCTCCCGTCCTCGATACCCTGGCAGCCAACTTGGCAGCGGCACCGGTGCCCCCGGGTGCAGCGAGACTCTTCGAGGGGATCGGATCCGTCGACTTGGTGGGCGACCCCGGAACGATGCTTTCCCTCTCCCGCATGACGCCACCGACGCCGCTGACGGTTGCCAGCGGGAACACGGCCCCCCCCGGCGTGGCGCCCTTCCTCTTCCTCGCCGCCCCGATCGAGGCCGGCAACCTCTACCAGGCGAACGACGGACAAAGCGGCCGGAATTACTTCGTCGTCCAAGGCGACGGCCACGACATGGACCATGTCGTACTGGACGACGGCGGGGATCCCGCGCTGGAGCGCATCGACGTAGCGCGCCTCGTGGATGGCGATGTCATCGGAGGGCGTCTGTATCTCGGGGCGGATAGCGGTGGGCTTCTCCAACCCGCCTACGAACTCGTCCTCGAGCAGGCCCCCCTCTACATCGACACGTGGGGCCCCACGGGAAGACGGCTGGTGGTCGACGACGGCCTCACTCTCGACTTGATCTTGCTCCCGGGATCAAACCCGCCTGTGTACATCCAATCCGTCGAGGACTTCGATGGCGACGGTGTGGCCAATGAATCGCTGGTCATTCGCAGGCAATTCGGCAACCCGGGATTCTTCATGGAGGTCATCGACCAAGTCAACGGTGCGCCTACCGCGGCGGTCACGGTTCCTCTTCCCCCCGATGCCGAACCCCTCTCCTTTGTCATCGACGACGAGGATGCGGACGGGGATCTGGATGTCTGCATTCGCGCCACCGACGACGTCGTCATTCGCATGACCAACGACGGAACTGGCAATTTCCAGATGACCACGTCCCCGCTCCACCCAGGGACCGGTGAGGACTTCGAGATGGAGGCCCGCGTGGACGGGAACGTCTTGCCGTGTCCCGGCATCGCGATCGTCGATGCCAGCCAGGACCTGAGCCTCGACGTCTTCTCGGCCAACGGCACCTTCGACGGTTTCAGATACTTCGTCGTCGGACAGTTCTTCAATCCGGCGTTCCCGCCTCCGGGAGTGCCCTCGTTCGGGCTGACCTTCAATCCAGCTGGCATTCCCCTCCCCTTCTTCCTTGCGGATCCGGTCGGGTCGCCGTCCCTACTCGCACCACCGCTCCTTCCTCCGGGAGGCACGGAGTTTCTATTTCTCGTTCCTCCAGGGCTCACGGGAAACAGCCTGATGACGCAAGCCCTCGTGCTGACTCCCACGGCCGGAAATGGGTTCTTCGCCACGAGTTCCGGGACCGAAATTCGTTTCAACTAGACGAAGAGGCGTCGCGGGCGGGTGGAGCCGGCCCGCGACACGATCGTTCCCGGCATCCGAGCGATGTGGGTGAGCCACCCTTTCTCCCCAACAAGAATCGGAATTCGACCTAACTTGGAAAACAACGGCCGAACTTCACGAGGAGTCTCGGCGGCCCGTGGAGACGGATCTTCCGTCGGAGGAGAGCCCACAACAGACTCTTCTCTCCCGCCAGAAAGCCGAACCATGTCGCGCAGTCGACGACGACGCAAAGGTCCGGACGGCCGTGGTGTCCCTCCCTCGCCTCGATCCTTTGATCCCTGATTTCTATCGTGGCCTCGCGCTGCTCGGCTCCGGTAAACGTGAAGTGATAGGTCGCGGAGAGCCCCGCCGACTTTTTCCTTTGGAACACGAGGGGGAGCCCCCTCAGGAAATCGTCCACCCTACGGGGACGCAAACTGTTTCCGACCCGCCGAGCCGTTTTTCCTGGAAAACGCCGGGCGACATGCTCTTCCGCGTCCGAGTTCCCCAGCACGTAGACGACCTCCTCCTTCTCCTGGAGAGGCACAACCGTTTCGTTCATGAACGCCCGCTTGTCCGTGAGGTAGGGGCCGATGACATCCTCTCCCGCCGGACAGACGGAAAGGCAGTATGCGGCCTTGTAATTGGCGCCGAAGGAGAGGCTCTGCCACATCGACGCGGATTCGGGCTCCGTCACGCGGCGGCGGTAGTCGAGAGCACTCTTGCTGCCTGCCACCTGCTCCGCCCAATCACCGAATCCCCCCATGAATTCCCTGTAGTTGTGGGTGTAGCAGGCCGAGAAATCGAAGGCTCCGTCGGGATCGATCGCTCCCACGGGGCATGCGGCAACGCAGAGCTTGCATTCGAGACAGGGATTGAAGTCGATGGGGCGGTCGTACTGCGTGACCTCTGCGTCCATGAGAATCGTGCCGAGGAGGATGAAGTTCCCGAACCGCTCATGGATGACGTTGCGGTGTATTCCCATTCGTCCCAGCCCGGCTTCGACGGCAACCGGCTTGTGCGAGACAACCCAAATCCTCCCCGGGAAATCGGCCATCTCCATGGGGAAACCCATCGCCGGGTTGAGAGCACGCACCCCTGAGTCCTCCAGGATCCGGACGACCCTTCGAGTGAGATCGTTCACGACGTCTCCGACGTGATGGAACTCGAGATTGGCGATGCTGCGAGCCGGAGCCCGAATCGCCTCCCGATTCATCCGTACCACGATGCTGATGAGTGTCCGTGTTCGGGGAAAAGCCTTCAGGATCTCCTCCCTTTGGTCGTCCAACGCCGGACGATCGATCGGCACGAAACCCACATCGTCGGCGCCCGCATCCAGAACGACGCGACGCAGCCATGCGGCGTCGAGCGGCTCTCCGAGGTCGGCCGCGATGGGCCGATTTCGTCTTTTCAGTCGTTCCACAGTCGGGTGCGCGGAAAGGTCCATGCCGACATTCTCCTCTGATGTATGTATATGCATTCATTTAGACAAAAGGAGGCCACCTTATCCCTCCGCGTCCCGGCGTACCCGCTCCACGGTCCGTTCGAGCACCTCTATGAACCCATCTCCAAGAAGTGCGCGCGCCCGCTTCTGGGCCCGACGCCAAGGAGTCTGGGCCGATCGGAGAAGATCCTTCCCCTGCCTTGTCAATTGAAACGGCTGAGCCCGACCATCGGCCGTGGACACGGTCTCCAACCAACCCTTCGACTTCATGCGTTCGACGTTGCGACTGAGAGTCGAACCGTCGAGGCGAAGATTCCGGCACATCGGGGCGGGGTGCGCGATCCCCATCTTCCCCGCCGCGACGAGGATGTTCATCTGAGTCACACGAAGACCCAGCGGACGCAGAGCGTCATCGTAGATCCTGGTCACTGCCCGATTCAGGATTCTCATTCGGACAGCGATGCACTCCTCTGCGATGGTTCCCGCAATCGTCGAGATGGACTTGGTCGGCATACTGGTGGACCTCCCTTGTATTTGTATATACAATATCGAGGAGAATCAAGCGAAGACCGGGTGATGACGTAAGCGTTCACGCTTCCCGCTGGAGCCGGCTGAAGGTCGACGTTGCGACGGACGGGGACAGTGGCCGCGCGCACGCGCCGAACGACCGATCCGCCGTTGTTCGAAGATGGGCTCACTTACCCAACCCGCGCCAAGGCGGCCCCGATCCCCCCGTTGAGCTGCGGAACCAGCTCTCGAGCGACGCGCGTTCCAGCGCGCGGAGCAACTTCGGGTCGTCTGGAGCGATCGTGAGGTAGAGTTCGCAGCACCGTCCGGAAGGGTCGCCCGGCTGAAAGTCGAAGGCGACCACATCGAGGTCGCGCGTCAGGTCCATGGGAATCACGAAGTAGCGATAGATGTCCTCACCGTCAGCGGGAACGGCAAAGGGCTCTGGGACGACGAACTCCAGATCCGGTTTTCCAAGCCTCCACCCCGAGCCCGAGAATCCGGGAGTGGGCGGCCTCGACGAGGTCGACGGTCTCGCGGCTCTACCGTCGGCACACCGC
>DRQF01000257.1 GCA_011369445.1 Planctomycetota bacterium
ACAAGGGCAATGTCCTGAGGACCCTGGGCCAGATCTCGGTCGGCAAGGATCGCGCCTACGCTCTTCTTGCCTCGGCACCCCTCGAACGCTTCGACACGGCCCGCAAGCAGCTGGAACTCATCCTCCAGAGCTTCGAACTCACGACCCCCGCCGTCCCCGATGGGGTGCAGTGACAGGTGGACTGGGGGGCAAAGCGCCGAGACTATCCCCGCACTCAAACTCCAACCCATTCCTGCGGTCCGAAACGCCTGCGGTGACGAGGCCAATGGGATACTCGATTTAGCCTATGGCGTTTGGACTTTGAGGCTCACCGCATTCGAGATCACGTAGCCCCCAGTCGTGGGCTTGTAAGCGATGCCCTGCATGGTCAGTTGGAACGGGAACGTCGTCGTCCCTCCCGCAACGGATGCCACGAGATCACCGACCGGCGAGACCGTGGGGCAGGACGGAGTTGCAAAGAATGTGTTGTACAAGCAGACAATGCTTGGGTCGACAGGATCGAAGACCATGGAGCCCCCAATGAAGGGTGGGAGCACGTAGGTCTCCGAAAAACTCGGTACGACGCCAAATCTCCCAAGAAGAACTCGGCCTGATGCTCCGGGTTCGGTGTAATAGAGGGTAAACGGCTTCCCCACGTCGACTGGCACAGTCCGGGTTGGGCCGCCATTCAACCCGTCGATGGTCAAGGAGCAGAACCCATCGCCCGTTCCCTGACCCGCCGGCCCTACCGGCTGGGACAGGGCCGGAAGACGATAGATCCGCACCGCGCCAGCATTCGGTCCGCTGGTGTTCTCCTGGGGAGATCCTACGGCGAGGTCATTGATGCCGTCTCCATCGACATCAACTCCAGATGCGAGGGATCGCCCCGCGTCCGCTCCGGCGGAGACGCCCGGGATGCTCAACAACGTGACCGCACCGAGTGTTCCCGCTGCGTCGATGGGAGCGATCGACTCGATGCGCACTTCGCCGGCGGCCCCGAAATTCCGCGGCGCGCCGACGGCGAGTTCCGGCCTCATATCACCCGTGATGTCGCCGACGACGGCCATGGCCGTTCCGTACTCGTCCCCAACCCCGCCGGTGATGTCGCTGATCTGGGCAAAGCTCGGCGGGCCGGTGTTGAAGCAAACCCGACCGGGTACCGTTTGAGTGAGCCCGGGGATGCCGATGGCGATGCACTGCGAGCCATTGAGGTCGAGGTTGTTCAGAATTGCCAAGGAATAGCCGAAGTTGTCGCCCGCATTCGGAGAGCTGGAGCCCCCGAGGCTTGGTAAGGACAGACTTGCATTGCCTCCGAACGCTTCGATTCCTCCTCCCGCGCCTGGCGGATTCGAATTCACCCCGTGGAAGGGAGCGCCGGCCAGGATGTCCGGAATGCCGTCGGCATCCAGGTCTCCACCCGCGACGGCAAAGCCGAACTGCTCGTTCGGCCCATAGGCCCCCAGTGTTCCGCTGGGCAGGATTCCGGAACCGTTACAGATGGCAAAGACCCTAATATACCCGTTTTGGTTGGCCGCATCGATGGACGGAGCGCCGACCACGACCTCGAACGTATTGGGCGCCAAGGCCCCCACCGCGGCGACGGAATAACCGAAGTTGTCCCCTGGAGCCATATTGGAACCACCCTGGATGGTGCATGCGACCTGCGTGAGGTCCACGAGTTTGGCATATCCCGGCAACATCGACGGGTGATTCAACCTGGGCGCTCCCACGAGAAGATTCTCGTAGCCCGAGGAGGACGAGGGCACCGCGGCAAGGGAGAACCCGAAGAAGTCTCCCGGACCATCGCCATCGTAGTGCGTCACTTCCATGCCCGTCGCCGTGTCGTAGATGTACACGCGGCCGGAAGCCATTCCATTCGGCCCGTCGAATTGGGGAGCACCCACGGCTACGTAGGGGGGGCCACCTCCCGAGAGGTCGCGGAGGAGTGCCACGGACCTGCCGAACCTGGAGTCAGCCTGCTGACCGAGAAGTTCGAGGAGCACCGGTGGGGGGGCAATGTCACGCGCAGCCCTGAGCGCCGCAAAGGCATCGACGAGTCCATGACCGAACGTTTGAGGGTCGGCAAGGCTGACTGACGAGTTGGCGATGTTTCTCTTCGCCGAGGCCAAAAGAGCCGTCTGAACTTGTGCCCGAAGGAGCTCGGGGGTGTCGGAAATCATGAGAGCCGCGATGCCGGCGGCATAGGCGCAGGAGAACGACGTACCGTTGTTCGTGGCGTAGTCGGCCGTCGTGTTGCTGCCGTTTGCGCCAGTGAGATCGGTGGTGAGGAGCAACGTAGCGGGAGCCACCAAGTCGAGATCCATGCCATGGTCGCCGTAGGACACGCCGTTGGGCGTTACGCCTCCGACGGCGATGACGCTGGGGAGCAACGCCGGGTACTGGACGGCCGTCGATGAACCGTTCCCCGAGGAAGCGAAATGAATGATGCCTGCGTCATGAGTCTCCGCGTACTTGGTCGTGATGCTCGCAGCGGGCACCCCGTAGGTGTTCGCGTTGCACGTGATGCGAACTCCCATGTTCGCGATGAGATCGAGAGCCATCGCGACGCTAGACGGGGAATAGGAGAAAGCGGGGGAGGGAGAAAGGCCGTCATGGGCGCGTGCGGAAAGCACCTTGGCGTCCGGTGCGACGCCGACGATGCCAATGCCATTGTCGTCCTCCGCTACGATGCAACCCGCCACGGCGGTTCCGTGCTGATCGACGGCAAGGTTGACAGGGGCTCCGGTCGTCGAACCGGAGCTGGTCGTATCAAAACCACCTGCGATATTGGTGGCGAGATCGGGGTGGGTGAGCTCGATGCCCGTATCGATCACGGCAACGACAACATTGGAGGACCCTCGCGTGAGTTGCCAGGCCTCTGGAATATTCATGTCGAGGTCCGAGGTGCCCGACACCGTGAGCGATATGGGGGAGGTCGTCGTGTTGGGAGGCGCGTTGTCGAACCCCCACAAGGCGGGGTATCCGGGATCATTCACCGGGGGACCGCCGCACGCTTTTCCGAATCCGATGAAGTCGGGCTCCGCGTACACGACGTCCGAGCGGTCCGCGAGGCGGTTGACGGTCCTCAACACATCGAACCCATTCCTCATATCGGTGCGAACCAGGCGCGCACGAGAGATCCCGGCCCAATCGTCCTCGCTCACCGTCGTGAAGCCCGCTTCCTCGAGCGCGCCGGCGATGGAGACCTCGCTGACGATGGAGTCAAAACGGACGATCGCTTCAGGCGTGATGATCATCGTCCCACCCTCCTGGGTGTGGAGGACCGGTGAGACGAAGGCGAAGTTGAGGCCCAGAAACTCCTGGATAACCCCTTCCATCTGCACCGCCGTGTGCGCGTCTCGCAATGTGACGATGACCCAGCCCGGCTTCGGCAGAACTTCCAGGTGTTCCGTGTCCCTGAGGTCTTCGAGGCGGGCCAGATCCGACGGGGAACCGTCAGTGAGGACGGCCACCCGGCGTGTTTCCGGGACCAAGGAAATCGTCTGTTCGAAATACCGGTAGGAGTACTGAGACATCACCGCTTGGGGAATGAGGATGAGAGCCAGAATCGAGAGGGCGAAGGTTCTCGTGGGGTTTCTCATTGGGGGGGCTCCGGAAAAAGGGACTTGCCGAACACGCACCGTGTCGGGGACGTTGCGATGCCCTGAGGAATGAGTGTCACTGCCGCCGAACCGTTGACACATCGGGTCAGGCCTCCGCCAAGTGCGGAAGGCTGACGCACACAATATCCATGAGTAGAAGGTCGGCTGAAGTTTCTGTCAAGTAGATAGTTGAAAAAGAATCCGCGCGGAATCCTGCACGTCTACGTCAATGGGCCCATGCTATGATGGGGAATCCATCGACGATGGCGAGTGTCGCAGAGGATGATCACTCCCCTTGACGAGGAGGGCGAGGGTCCAGATGGAAGAACGAACAAGAAGGCATGACTCCGACCAAGCTTCCGACAGCACGGAAACCAACGGCCGTCGGAGAGAAGGACCGGAGGTTCGGCGGATCGGCCGGTTTCGGATCACCCGTCTGCTGGGAAGCGGTGGCCAGGGGGAGGTGTATCTGGCCTACGACGAGGTCTTGAAGCGCTCTGTGGCACTGAAGACCTTGAGTCGACGGGTTGAGGCGTGCAGTTCCGAGGTGCGGCGAGAATATCTTTCCCGATTCAAAAGAGAAGCGGAAGCCGTGTCGCGGCTCAGCCACTCCACGATCTGCTCGGTGTTCGACTTCGGGGAAGAAGAGGGGCTTCCCTGGATGGCGCTGCAGTATGTGGAGGGGATGACGCTTCAAGACCGCATCGCCGAATTGAGAGATTCCGAATTCTCCAAAGACGACTTCTTCTCTCTTTCCGAGGGGACATGTGTCATCGACGACAGGTCGAAAAGGCGTGATGAGGAGGCGCCCGGCAGCTCGACCTCTTCGGCTCCCGCAAGACGCGACATCAACGCCATCGCATCCTTCTTCGAGAAACTGTCCCGCGGACTTCACACGGCCCACGAAGCCGGCCTCGTTCACCGAGACATCAAGCCGGGGAACGTCATGATCGACACCCAGGGTGACCCGATCCTCTTGGATTTCGGCCTCGCACTGGATGAATTCGGTGCGTCGACCCAACTGACGGAGACGGGCCGCCTCCTCGGGACTCCCCTGTATCTCTCGCCTGAGCAGATCACGGGCAATCGGATTCGCATCGACCGCCGCTCGGACATTTTTTCCTTGGGCGTGACGATGTATGAGAGTCTCACCTTGACCCGCCCCTTCGAGGCACCGACGAGGGACGGCCTGTACCGCAAGATCCAGTTTTCCCAACCGGCTCCGTGTCACGCCATCAACTCCGCGGTTCCCGTGGACCTCGGGACCATCGTCGAGCACTGCATGGAGAAAGATCCGGACCGGCGGTATCAAACCGCGGAAGACTTGGCGGCGGACCTTCGACGTTTCCTCGACCACGAGCCGGTACGGGCCCGAAAGACCCCAACATCGAGGAAACTCGGTCTGTGGTGCAGGCGGAATCCCGTCCTTGCTACATCCACTCTGATCGGATTGTTCGCCATCTGCTCCGTGGCCGGTGTGCTTGCCATCAGCAACCGGAGGCTCGATGCACGCAATGTGGAGTTGGATGCGACCAACACACGACTCAGGATCGCCGAAGGCAAGGCCAGAAGATTGGCTTCCTCGCTCCGTGAGCAAGGGGACCTCGGGGTCTTGATTCGAGTCGAGAAGGAATTCGAGACGGGCGCTTGGCCTCCCAACGATGAGAGCGTGGCCAGCCTCGCGAGCTTGGTTGCCGACGTGCAGCCGATCCTGGGCCGTCAGGGGGAGTACGAGGGCAGGCTCGCCGCGCTGAAGACCGGGACGGGCGCGAATCCTCCCGGCGGAATCGAGGGTGATCAGACGGGTGAGGTGGAAGCCTCCTCCCTAAGCGTTCTCGAGAAGATCGTTAGCACTCTGCGGAGGTTTCAGCGACAGGATGACGGCTTGCTGGCGAGGATCGACAGGCGGTTGAATCGATGCCGGGAAGTCTTGAGGCGAACCGTCGGGGACCAAGATGCACGAAGCCTTTGGGCAAGGTGTCGGCGGCGCATCGCGGAGAACCCGAGATACCGGTCACTCGACCTCCCCCCTCAAGACGGACTCATTCCCCTGGGCCCCGATCCTTCGAGCCACCTCGAGGAGTTCCTCGATGACGCCAGTCACGACCCCTTGGCGCCCATTCCGACAAGAGATGGTCGTGGCGCCCTTCCGAACGTCACGGAGACCACCGGCGCCATCTTGGTGCTGTTGCCCGCAGGGGAATTCACGATGGGGGCTCAGAGTCAGGATACTTCACGGAGGAATTACGATCCTCAAGCGGAGCCGGACGAAGGTCCTCCCCGAGTCGTTACGCTTTCAAGTTTCTTCATTGGGAAGCATGAACTCACCCGAGGCCAATGGAAGAGGATGACGGGACAATCTGACCCCTCCTGGTGGACCAAGGATACGTCCAAGAAAATGTTTGGCGACGAACTCATTGGGGACACGGACCCGCGGGAGTTCCCGGTGGACAGTGTGTCCTGGGTCGAGGCCGTGGCCGGTCTAAAGCGGGCCGGTTTGCGACTGCCGTCGGAGGCGGAATGGGAATACGCCTGTAGGGCGGGGACATCGACCCCCTGGTCGTTTGGGGATGATGCAAGAGATTTCCCCAGGTTCGCGAATCTGCGAGATTCGGGGTCTAAGAACTGGCCCAGGGGCACGTCGGCGACGGGGAACGACGGGTTTCCTCTGGTTGCGCCAGTGGGGCGTCTTCGCCCCAACCTGTTCGGTCTCCACGACATGCACGGCAACCTTTGGGAGTGGTGCGAAGACCGGTACGGCGCCTATCCGGGAGCGGACGAAGTCCAAGAAGAGCACGACGATCGACTCAAAACGCGCGTGCTGCGAGGTGGGTGCTTCAGCCGCCTGCCCTGGTCGGCGCGCTCTGCCGATCGCAATCGGTATCCGCAGGCGGAGAGCATGAACCTCTGGGGTCTGAGGGTGGCGCGGTCCATCGT
>DRQF01000258.1 GCA_011369445.1 Planctomycetota bacterium
ACGCCTATCTCGAGAGTTGGCGTCTTGGCCTGAAGGCCGTGGCGCTCTACCGCGACGGCTGCAAGGCGAGCCAGCCCCTGTCCTCGTCATCCGGCACGAGCAAGGCGAAGGACGGGGATCTCGATGCGGAACTTGCGGCGGCCCAGGAGACGATCCAGAGGTTGGAACGGGAACTGGAGGCAGCCAAGAGGGGGGCTCCTCTCAGGAAACGCCGCCGGCTGCCCAAGAAGCGTCGCGGGTGGACTCAGGAAGCCGGCATCAGTGGGCAAAAGGTGTATCTGCGTACCGGTGAGTACGACGACGGAACCTTGGGAGAGATCTTCATCGACATGCACAAGGAGGGCGCCGCGCTTCGGAGCATGATGAATTGCTTTGCCATCGCCGTCTCCTTGGGGCTCCAACACGGCGTGCCTCTCGAGGAGTTCGTCAACGTGTTCACGTTCACACGCTTCGAACCCCAAGGGCCGGTGAACCATCCCAACATCAAGTTCGCGACCAGCGTCGTCGACTACATCTTCCGCGTTTTGGGCATGGAATACCTGGGGCGCACGGACTTCGTCCACGTGAAACCCGCCGACGGGTTCGAAGAGGGGCTGTTGGAGGTCGATGAGGCGGAAAAGGACCGCAAGCGCCAGATGGACAAGAAGGCCCAGAGTCTCGGAGTGAACGAGAACGGGCCGGCCGCCACGGAGGGCGGCGCCTCGGCGGCTCCCCATCGCCTTTCCGGGGCTCCCCTCGACGAGTTCCTGGGCAACATGATGGGGGATGCCCCCTTCTGTGATGTCTGTGGCCACATCACCGTGCGGAACGGCTCGTGCTACAAGTGCATCTCCTGCGGCAATTCGATGGGTTGTTCCTGAGAGGGCGGGACGATGGTGGGGGAGAGCGGATCGCTCGATTACGGCGTCTTGACGACGTCCCACCTCATGCAACTGGCGAACGAAGGGGCGCTCCGGGGGGAGCGCGCCCTTCGCGCCGAGCAGTTCCAACCGGCCAGCCTGGACCTCACACTGAGCCCGGAGGCGTACAAGCTACCGGGCTCGGTGCTTCCACTTCGAGGCGAGCCCGTGCGCTCCCTCATCCGATCGTTTCACGCGAGACCCGTCGACCTCACTGAGCCGACCTACCTCGATCGGGGGCAGGTCTATCTCATCCGTCTGAACGAGTCCTTGCATCTGCCGGACGGGCTTGCCCTCTACACCAACAACCGAAGCAGCATCGGCCGCATCGATGTGCAGACGAGAACGCTTGCCGACGGTCATCCGCGATACGACAAGGTCCCCGCCGGCTATGGGGGGGAGCTGTGGATCGAACTCATCTCCAAGTCGTTCGACCTTCGCGTGAGAGCCGGCATTTCCTTCAACCAAGCGATCCTCTACCGTCGTCGCGTGTGGTTGAGCGAGGAAGAACTAAGGGAGCGGTTCCAGGAGCAGCCTCTGCTTTGGGACGCGGAGGGCAATGCGATCGACTCCTCGGCGTGCGTCCAGGATCAGGGCTTGCTGATGAGTGTGGATCTCGACGATGAGGTCGTGGGATGGGCGGCCAGGCGCTCGCCCGAGCCCATCGTGCTGGATGAACCCCGGCTCCACGACCCCCTCGAATACTTCGAGCCCCTGCGGACTTCCGGTCGGGGAGTCCTTCTGCTGGCGCGGGAGCGCTTTCATATCCTCTCGACGGCCGAGCGCATTCTCGTCCCCCGGGACCTGGCCGTGGAGATGTTGCCCTACGACGCCATGGCTGGCGAATTCCGGGCCCACTACGCGGGCTTCTTCGACCCCGGGTTCGGCGAATTTCCGGGACAGGAGCGTCAGGGGACGGCTGCGGTCTTGGAACTTCGTTCCTACGATGACGATCTCATGCTCCGCCCGGGGCAGCCCATTTGCAAGATGGCATACGAACGTCTGGCCGGGCCGACCGAACGTCCGTATGGCGCAGAGGAGGCGTCGAGTCACTACGCGCGGCAAAAGGGCCCCCGTCTCGCGCGTTTTTTCCGTATCCCTGAGTGAGTCAGCGGCAAGTTCCACACCAGAACCGCCGCGGTACGAAGGGGAGAGTCGTCACCTCCGCTTCCCACGGCCCGCCGTCACCGACAGCCAGCACTCGCGTCCCCGGTTCCAAGCAGGTCTTGCGAACAAACGCCATGGCGATCGGAGATTCCAAATGGGGAGAGAGGCACGACGAGGTCACCTCCCCGGCCTCGCCACCGTCCATCGTCTGCAGCAGGCTTCCCGCTGGAAGCAAGGATGTGGAGCGAAGTCCCATGAGACAGCGATTCACCTTCCCGTAGGTCCGAACGCGAGCGACGATTTCCTGTCCGACGTAGCACCCCTTCGTCGTACTGACGGCCCAGGGAAGATTGCATTCGGGGACGAGCCGAGTGTCATCGAGATCGAGACCCCACTCGGGCCAGCCGGCCTCCCTGGTGAGGATACGCCAGGAATCCTGAGCGGCGAGCCGGTTGTCTGTTTCCTCGAGGAGTCTCGAGGCGACCGCGACGGCGCCGTCGGCTGGAACGAGGATGCGCCAACCTTTCTCGCCGGTCTCGGGCCCCGGGGAAATCATCACATTCACTCCGGCGCACCGACAGCTCAAATGGTGATAGGCCGGAAGTTCCGGAACGAAGTCCCCCTCGACGCAGGCCGCCAGGACATCGTCCGAGGACGGGCCCGAGAGATGGAGGAGAAGCGTCGATGCCGTCATGTCGACCAGTTCACAGTCGTCGAGCATCGCGAACGGGGCGAAGGAGTGAAAGGTTGGCTCCAGGCGCTCGACGGGGAGTTCCACCAGCATACGGTCCGACGCCAGGCGGCGGATGACCATGGGAGCCTGGAGGCGCGCCTTCCTGTTGAGCTGAAGAGCGAAAGTTCCCGCTCCGTCGTCGAGAGCAAGAATGTCCTGGGTCGTTTGGCCGTGGAGGAGCTTGGGCGCGGCGCGACCGCGGATCTCCATGAGCCCTCGTTGGTCGAGAAGGTGCAGGACGGCGGCCCGCCGTCCTGCGAGCGCTTCCGCGGAGGGATCGGAGGGCTCCGTCGGAGAAAGGCTGCGAACGGCTCTGGAGGCCTCGTCTCGGGTATTCATCGGGTTGGCTGGCTCCTTCGTCTTTCCCGGGTGCACGGACGAGGATATCATGGTGGCATCATGAGCGGTAACCCCACTCTCTATCTCGACAATTGCGCGACGACTCCCGTGGATCCCCGGGTACTCGAAGCCATGCTGCCCTACCTGCGGGGCCAGTTCGGCAATCCTTCCAGCAAGCACGCCTATGGATTCGAGGCCGCGGAGGCCGTCGAGGAGGCCCGGGATGACGCCGCGCGGCTCATTCATGCGCGCGGGGACGAAATCGTGTGGACGAGCGGCGCCACGGAGTCCACGAATCTCGCTCTGAAGGGGCTCTTCGCCGCCGCCACCGGCAAGAGAAACGGCCTGGTGACTGTGGCCACCGAGCATAAGGCGACGCTGGACGTGGCGAAGTGGTTGGGCCGGCAAGGGGCCCAGGTGACCGTCCTTCCCGTGGATGAAGCGGGGCTTGTGGATCTGAACCGTCTTGCCGAAGCGGTGACGGACAAGACCCTCGTCGTTTCGGTGATGGGGGTCAACAATGAGACCGGGGTCATCCAGGACCTGGAAGCCATCGGGCGCATCGCGGCTGAAAGTGGGGCCTATTTCCACTGCGACGCCGCGCAGGCCTTCGGGAAGATGTCCCTGGACGTGGATGCATTCGGCATCGACCTCATGAGCGTCTCTGGGCACAAGATCTATGCCCCGAAGGGGGTCGGGTTCCTCTATGTCCGTGGCCGTGAAAAGAAGACGGCGGTCGCCGAGTTGATTCATGGGGGCGGGCATGAAGGCGGGCGGCGCTCGGGCACCCTCAACGTCCCGGGAATCGTGGCCCTGGGCAAGGCGGCCCAGCTGGCGCGGGAGGAATTGAAGGATGAGCAAGTCCGGCTGCGGCGGATGAGGGACGCGCTCCACGCGCGCCTCGAGAATGAGCTGGACGGTGTTCTTCTGAATGGCTCGCCGGCATGCAGGGTGTCGGGAACATTGAACATTTCCCTCAGCGGGACCGACGCCCAGTCCGTTATGATGGCGTGTCCTCGATTGGCCGTATCCGCGGGCAGCGCTTGCAACGCCCAGAGCGTCGAGCCAAGCTACGTTTTGAAGGCGATGGGGTACTCCACGTCGCGGGCGCTTTCGGCCCTGCGTTTCGGTCTTGGGCGGTTCAATACCGATGAGGAGGTGGAGCAAGCCGCAACTTGGGTGGTCGACGCCGTGCGGGCGATGCGTGCTCGACGAGGATGAAACCGAGGTCCCGGAGAACGGAGATAAGTTCCCATGATGATCGTGACAGACAAGGCGGCGGAGAAGATCCAGGTGCTGCTGAAAGCGGAGGGCAAGGACACTCACTGCGGACTCCGTATCGGAGTGAGCAGTGGTGGGTGCTCGGGGTTTCAGTACGAGATGGTCTTTGATGCCCCAAAGGAGGAGGACGAAGTCTTTTCCAACGGCGAGGCGAAAGTTTTGGTGGATAAGAAGAGTCTGTTGTTCGTCGACGGGTCTGTCCTCGACTACAACGAGGGACTCACCAACGCCGGTTTCGTGATCCGAAACCCCCATGCCACCGACACATGCGGCTGTGGGCAGTCCTTCTCCGTCTGATGGGGAGGTTTCCAGGATTCACCCCTTGAAACCCGCCCGTCCGGTCATAATATCCACAACGACTTGCGGGTGTAGCTCAGTGGTAGAGCACTGCCTTGCCAAGGCAGTTGTCGTGAGTTCAAATCTCATCACCCGCTCTTGAACCCTCGGATCCCGGCGATTCGAGGGTTTTTTCATGGGTGGATCTCGCCTTTGTGATCGGCCGTTTGTCCCCCGAGTCTTGCAAAGTGATGCGGTTGTCCGGAGATCCCACTCATGCCTTTCTCGAGACAGCGCGCCCTTGCCGTCCTCTTCCTCTTCATCCTCTTTTCGGCATGCGCCGAGGTCACACGACGGGATGCGGCGAGGGAGGCGCTTCGCCTGGCCCGAGGGGAGATGAAGGCCGGCCGCTACCATCGCGCCGAGGCCGTTCTCGAGTCCTTGGGCCGGTCTCGGAGGGTGCCCCCGGAGGCGGAGCTTCTGCTCGGTCGATGCTTTCTCGAGACCAAAGACGAGGCGGCGGCCGTGGAGTGCTTCTACCGGGCCGAAGAGGGCGCCCAGCGAACGGGCCAGACGTCCGTGGAGTTCGAGGCTGCTCGCGCGCTTGGCCGGATGGCCGAGGAAGCGGGACGCCGCCGTTTGGCCCTTGAGCACTTCGGGAGGGCTTTTCCCAGCGCCGGATCCGAAGGAGCCAGAGACGAGCTGTCCCTTCGAATGAGCCGCCTCGAGTGGGAGCTGGGCCGGCGCCGCGAAGCGCGGGCCTATCTGTCCCGCGTGCGTGCGAAAACAGGCGAGGCGTACCGACAGTTGAGCGCCTTGATGGAGCGGAAACCGGCGCGCGAGATCGTCCCTCCCAAGCGGCGACCGGAGCCAAGCCCGGTCCGATCGGCCCCGGGATCGTCCAGGATCGCACCCAGGATTCTTCCTCGGAGCCTGTGGAGGGCCGGTCCCGTTCTCGCGAGCGGCCACCCCACGGCCATGACTCCCATTCATCGCATCACCGTGCACCATGCCGCGGATGGAGACACGCCTCCGACGTCGAAGACCCGCGCGGCGGCCCGATTGAGGAGTTACCAAGCGGACCACCAGGGGCGACGAGGTTGGGCCGACATCGGGTATCATTTCGTCATCGATGGAGCAGGCCGCATCTGGGAGGGCCGCCCCCTCGTATGGCAGGGCGCCCATGCGGGGAACGCGGACCTGAACCGGGGCAACATCGGTATCTGCCTCATGGGCAACTACGACCGCATGGATGTGAGCCCCGCCCAGGCGAAGAGCTTGACCGGGCTTCTGGACTGGCTCACTGCGACCTACGCGATTGGCCCCAGTGACGTGCGCGGTCATGGAGAACTCCTGAAGACCGTCCCCGGGCGAGGGACGGCCTGCCCGGGCCACAATCTCCAACGTTTCCTACAACACTGGCGCAGCCGGAGGCAGGCCGTGGTCAGCGCTCGGAAAACGGGATGACCAGCTTCGTCCCAGAGGAGAGGAATCCCCCGGGGACGAGATCCGGATTGGCCCGGAAGAGCAGCGGCTTTTTGGAGGGATCACCGAGGAACTTCCGCGCGAGATCGTCCAGCGTATCTCCGGGCTTCACCTCATAGACGTAGTCGACGCCGTCGTTTTGCGCCTGGCGCTCTTCGGGCGTCAGCAGATCCTTGTCGTCCACGTCGATGTCCAGGAGCTTGGCTATATCCGGATCGACGGCGTTCTCGTCTTCCGGCAAAACGCGGCGGATGTTGTTCCGCTGCCTTTGCTCGATGTCGCCCTCCAGGCGGGAGCGGGACGACGTCATGAGATCGACGGCGAACCCGCCGATCACGAGAATGGCCGCGACGATGAAGCCAAGTCCCAGTTTCTGCATGACGGACGAGACGCCGCCCCTTCGGCTCAGCCGGCGGTAGGGGCGGTGTCGCCTTTCTTGGCGATGCTCTTCTGCGAACCGGTGCCGCCCTTGCGCTTCGCCTCGATTTGGGTGAGCCAGACCAGGATGGGGCTGGCCACGAAGATCGAGGAGTAAGTTCCGACGACGACGCCGATCATGAGGGTGAAGGCAAGGCCTTCCAGCGGGCTCTCGAGCCCCAGGCTCGCGAAGAAGATCACCGCCACCACGATGAACGTCGTCAGTGAGGTCAGCACTGTTCTCGACAAGGTCTGATTGATGCTTCGGTTGATGATATCCCGGAACGATCCCTTGACGTTCCCCAGATTCTCTCGAATACGGTCGAACACGACGATCGTGTCGTTCAACGAGTACCCGATGATCGTCAAGAAACCGGCGATCACGTTCAGGGTGATGGGGACCGTCACCAGGTCGAACTCGTTGACGAAGATCACGACGCCGAGGGCGATCAAAACATCGTGCACGAGGGCGATGGTGGCCGCGAAGCCGTACTTCAGTTCTTTGAAACGGAACCAGATGTAGGCCAGGATGAAGATCAGTGACATCAACATGGCCTGGATGGCGGATTTCTTGAGATCGGCCACCACGTTCGGCCCAAGGAAGCGAAGCTTAGGGAAGGGCGTACTGACCGCGATGTTCTTGTTCTCAGCCAGTTTGGCCAACAGGGTGCTGCGCACCGCTTCCGCGCCGGCATCCACTCCGCCCTGAATCCGCCAAGCCAATCCCTTCTCGTCCACCGACTGGGCGTCCGGGGAACGGAACCCTGCGTCCGCCATCACGTCGAGCAAGACTTGCTTGTCGGCAAGAGGCTTGGCGAGGTGGACCGTTGCGGACCAGGTGCGTTTCTGTGGGTCGTACTGGACATCGGTGAGAGGGCTGGGAACCAACTTGTCGCCGAAGAGACGGGTGAGTTCTTCTTGGATGGGTTGGTAGGGGTCATAGCCCTCCTCGGAGTCCTCGGGAGGGGGCGCCGCTTCCCAGTCGAGCTTGAGATCCACGAGGAGCGCGTGGTCGCCTTCCGGGTCCACGAGCGAAGCCTGGATGTCTTTGAAGCGGGGCTTCCCGTTCTCGTCTTTTACGGCGAGAATGGGCTCTTCGATGTCGGCGACCTGAACAGGCTCGGTGAAGGCGAGTCGCACCGAGGTGCCGCCGTTGAAGTCCAGCCCGTATTTCTCGCGGCCCGTGGCGATGAACATCACGACGCCGAAGAGCATCAAGAGCACGGAAGCCGTGACGTAGACCTTCGACTTCTTGAAGAAGTCGAAGTTGGGCTTCTTGAACATGCGCATCATCCGCAGTTCCTTCACCCATCCCTTCGCGATGGCGGTGCCGAGCAGAGTTCGGGACACGTAGAGGCCTGCGAACATCGTGCAGATGATGCCGGTCATCATCGTGTAGCCGAAGCCCTTGACGGGGCCCGTGCCATAGCGGACGAGGAAGGCCGCGACGATGAACGTAGTCAGGTTGGCGTCGAAGATCGTCACGAACGCCCGGTCGAAGCCGTTCTTCGCGGCGTGGATGAGCTTTTTGCCCTTGTCCAACTCCTCTCGGATGCGCTCGAAGATGAGAATGTTGGCATCGACGGCCATGCCGACCGTCAAGACGAGACCCGCAATGCCGGGGAGGGTGAGCGACGCTTGGAGCAACATCAGGATCGCGAAGATCATGATGAAGTTCACCACCATGGCCAAGATGGCGACAATGCCGGCCGCGCGGTAGTAGACGAGCATGAAGAGGATGACGAGCAAGGAGCCCACGATGAACGCGGCTTCACCACGCCCAACCGCCTTGGCACCCAGCGTCGCTCCGACTTCATCCTGTGATTCCAACACCGGCCGCAGTTTCAGCGATCCGGCCTGGAGGCAATTCAAAAGCCAGTCCTGTTCGGTCTTGGTGTAGCCGCCGCCACCCCGCGAGATCTGGACGTTGTCGGAGAGTCGCTGACGAATCGTGGCGGAACTCCAAAGCTCACCGTTCAGAATGAGCGCCATCTGGCGGCCGACGTAGTTGCCGGTATAGATGGAAAACGGGGTCTGCCGGGCCGTTTTGATCTTGAAGCTGACGGCCCGTCCGCCGTTCTCATCGACGCTGCGGGAGGCATCGTAGATGTCACGCCCGGTGAACCCCGGGTTTTCCGGGTCATAGCAGTATTCCGGATCCCAGTATTCGGGTGCGAAGTACATCCACTCGCCGGGAACCTCCCAGAGCTTCTCCTTCTTGAGTCGCTCGTATTCCTGAACCCGCTTCTGGTAGCTGGCGTCCGATTCCTTGTCGCGGCGCTCCGGACGTTTGGGGAACCAGCGGAACCCCTTCGGGGGGGTGTAGGGCTTGCCTTCCTTGAGGGCCTTGGTGCGCTCCTCGTCGAACTGAGTCTTGTTGAACACGACGGTCTTCTTGTCGCCGTTTTCGTCGACGTATTCGACCTTGTCGCCGGGCTCCGCCTGGATCGCCAAGAGGAGTTCGCCGACCTGCGTCATCCTGCGACGGATTTCATCCGCCTGCTCCTTGGTGAAGTTGGGAAGGGTGATGACGATGCGGTCTTCGCCCTCGCGTCGGACATTGATGTCCTTGACGCCTTCCTTGTTGATGCGCTGGGAGATGACGGCGATGGTGTCGTCGACATCCTCCGACGTGAACGACTCTTTCGACGAGCCCTCGACCGGCTGCACCTTGTAGGTGAGGATGGTGCCGCCTCGAAGGTCGATTCCGAAGTTGATGTCGTTGGTGGAGATGATCACACCCGCCAAGGCGAGCACGACGAAGATCACCGCATAGCGCGAAACCAGGTTGGAGGTCACGATGGGGCTCCTTGAAGCCGAGGGTCCGGGACGATTGTGGGTGCGACGAAGCGCAAGACCGCGTCGCGAGTTCGAAGGCGGGTCGTTTTCAGGACTTGCGACCGCGCTTGGTATCCAGCTTTTCCTTGACGCGAGTGGCACGGCCCACCCGATCTCTCAGGTAGTAGAGCTTGGCGCGGCGAACGTCACCTCGCCTCACGACTGTGATGTCCTCGATGGTGGGGGCGTGCAGGGGGAAGACCCGCTCGACGCCTTCGCCTTGGACGATCCGTCGCACGATGATGCTCTCGGCCGGACCACGACCACGGCGCGAGATCACGGTGCCCTGGAAGACCTGGATGCGCTCCTTGCCGCCCTCCCGGATCTTCACTTTCACATCCACCGTATCCCCGATGGAAAAGTCGGGGATCTTCGGCTTGAGCCACTGCTGTTCCAGGTCGCTGAAGTTATCCATGTCACTGTCATTCCTAGACGCCTCGGGGCCGCCGATGCGGCATCGGCTGCCTCGAGGAGGTTCATCCCTTGTCATCCTCGCAATCCGGACGTCCGGATGCGTCGAGGTCCGGCCGGCGCTCGTCCGTTCTCTTCCGCGCCTCGCGCCTGCGCCAGGCGGCGATGGCCGCGTGGTCGCCGGAGCGAAGGACTTCGGGAACGGACATTCCTCTAAACTCCTCTGGCCGCGTATAATGCGGGTGATCGAGAAGCCCGTCGAGAAACGACTCCCGCAGTGCGGATTCCGCATCTCCGAGAACGCCGGGCAGGAGTCTAACGATGGAATCCACCAGGACCAACGCCGGAAGTTCGCCCCCCGTCAAGACATAGTCACCCAGGGAGATCTCCCGGATCGGGAGTCCCTGCCGCACTCTCTCATCGAAGCCCTCGTAGTGGCCCGCGAGCAAGACAATTTGATGACAGGTGCTCAATTCCTTGGCCATATCCTGGGAAAACCGCTCCCCCTGGGGCGAGAGCATGATCAGCGGAGGCCAGCTGGACACTGACTGACCGCCGAGGAGGCTCTCCAGGCAGCGGAAGATGGGCTCGGGCTTCAGGACCATGCCGGGGCCGCCCCCAAACGGCCGGTCATCCACCTTGCGGTGGAAGCCCTCCGCGTGGTCCCTCCAGTTATGCAGATGATAACTGGCCAGCCCCTTCGTCCGCGCAAGCCCCAACATGCTGCTTCCGAGCACGCCCTCGAACATCTCGGGGAAAAGGGTCAGGATGTCGATGCGCATGGGGTTCAAACCACGGAGGACAGGGGGGCGTCGAATCGGTCCCGGGACGTCCCCGGGGTTTCGGGCCTTGTTTCTGATAGAGATCCCCTGCCGATGGCGCAAGGAAAAAGCGGAGTTTCCCATCGTGCGCGGACTCCTGGGAGAACGGACATGTTCACGGGTATCGTGGAGGGGCTATGCCCCGTCGTCGCCGCCGAGTTCGGGGGGCAAGGTCTCCGGTTGACGGTGGACCTGGCCTGTGCGGCGGAAGGGGTGCAAGTGGGGGACAGCATTGCGGTGGACGGTTGCTGCCTCACCGTGACGGAACTCGAGGGCACCTTTGCCTCCTTTCATGCAGCCCGTGAAACCCTTGGTCTCACGACTTTGGCGACGATGGAGTCGGGCAGGCGGGTCAACATCGAACGGGCCCTCGCCTTCGGGGATCGCTTGGGGGGACACCTGGTCTCGGGGCATGTCGACGGACTGGGGGAGGTTGTGGAGGTCCGGGCGGAGTCGAGCCAGACGTGGATGACGTTCCGGCTGCCCGATCGCCTCTTCGCCCAGACCCTTCTCAAGGGGTCGATCGCCCTCGACGGGGTGAGTCTCACCATCACGGAAAAGTGTGATGGCCACATCTCGGTGGCTCTCATTCCTCATACTCTGGAAGTGACGACGCTCGGTTCGAAGAGGAAGGGGGATCGCGTGAATGTCGAGACGGACATGATGGGAAAATGGATCATGGAGCGACTTGGGCCTGTGCTCGAGGAGCTGGAGACGCGGATGGAGGGGCGCGGCGAATCATGAGTGGCTCCGAACGACGACTCGTCGCCTTGACAGGCATCAAACCCACGGGCGCGCCCCACATCGGGAATCTTTTGGGCGCGATCCTCCCGGCGCTCGCGCTGACACGGACCTATCAGGGCATCTATTTCATCGCCGACTACCACGCGTTGACGACGGAGCACGACGGAGACGCATTGAGGGAGAGTACCCGCCAGGTGGCCGCGACCTGGCTCGCCATGGGATTGGACACGGAGAAGAACATCTTCTTTCGACAGTCCGACATCCCCGAGGTCTGCGAGCTCTCCTGGGTGCTGTCCTGCTTCGTGGGGGTGGGGCAGTTGCAGCGCGCCCACGCCTACAAGGATGCCGTGGCGAAGGGGAAAGAGGCCACGCAGGGGCTCTTCTCGTATCCGGTCCTCATGGCCGCGGACATTCTCCTCTACGAGTCGAACGTGGTGCCCGTCGGCAAGGATCAAAAGCAACACGTCGAGATGTGCCGGCAGATGGCTCACCGGGTCAACGAAACCTATGGGGAGGGGACCCTGGTCGTGCCGGAACCCCTCATCCGAGAGGAGGTGGCGACGGTGCCCGGATTGGACGGGCAGAAGATGAGCAAGAGCTACGGGAATACGGTGGAGATCTTTCTTCCCCCCAAAAAGCTCCGGAAGAAGCTCATGAAAATCGTCACCGGTTCGGAAGCTCTTGAGGACCCGAAAGACCCCGACCGCTGCAACGTGGTGAAACTGTTTCGCCTGTTTGCCGAGGAGGCTGATGTCGCGGAAATGGAACGGCGATATCGGGCGGGTGGCTTCGGCTACGGGGAAGCGAAACAGAAGCTCTTCGAGGTCTACGATGCCTTCATCGCCCCGCATCGCGAGCGCTACGAGGAGCTTCTCGCCCACCCGGAGGTGATCGAGGAAGAATTGGCCAAGGGGAAGGAGAAGGCGCGGGTCGTAGCCGGGCGGGTGATGGAGCGTCTGCGGAAAAGAGCCGGATTACGGTGAAAATAACTGAATGAATACCCAAGTTCGTTCCCATTGGATGCCGATAGGTCGGGTAGAAACCCTGAAGGGAGAACCTGACCATGCGCATCATCATTTCCATCCTCGCCGCCGTTCTCGTGGCACTTCCCGCCTGTTCCAGCTCGCAAGGAGGCCGCACCAGCCACCAAGATCGGGAAATGGAGGAACTGGGCGATCTGAAACCCCGTTCCGAGGATGTTCCCCAGGAGGTCAAGAACATCGAGACTTTCGTGGAGTCTCCGTCCGTCATTCTCGCGGAGGAAGGGGAGATCTACGTCTCCAAGAACTACCAGCTCGACGTGAGCCTCACCGGCGACACAGTGACGCCGGACATCGATCCGGGGGGAATCAACGAGCGGATCGCGACGGGCAACGCGCAGGCGGTCTTCCGCAATCTCAAGATCAAGTGCGATCGGAAACTTCGCCTGAGGATAGGGGACTTTGGGACGCAGCCGTTCATTCGCATGGCCTTCAAGGGTCACTGCTCTCACATCATCCTGGGACCGGGAGACGGCAAGCATGACGTGCGAAGAACGGACGGAATCATCGTCCAGAACGCTGCCCTTCAGTACGTCGACAATCCTAGCCTCTCGATGCCCGACATCGAGCCTGTGTCGATTCGCACGATTCGCAAGCCTTAGTCTGGTCATCCTCCTCCACCTGGCCGGCGCCTGCGCGGATACGGGGCCGACTCTTCCGGAGCCGGACGGCGTCTGGTCGCGGATGACGGAGGATTCCGACTTCGGCCGTGCGCTGGAACTTCTGGCGCAGAAGCAAACGGACGAGGCGAAAGATGCCCTCCGTCGGCTGGTCGCCAGGGACCCGGAGCACTGGGCCGCTCAGTTGAAACTCGCTCGACTGGCCGCGTCGCCCGAGGAGAAAGAATCGCTGCGGGGCTCACTCGCCCATCTGGCCGATTCCCCTCGCTCGGCGGACGTGCGAGCGAACGCCCTGGCGATCCTTTCCGTCCTCGAGGAGAACGCGGAGGCGAAGGACGCTCTCCTCGCCAAAGCCCTCAGCATAGACGAAGGCTCCTCGCTGGCTCACACCCTGAAAGGGGCCCTCGAGGAGGAGCGTGGACGTTCCGATCGCGCTCTTGACGACTACATGGCTGCCCTGGCGGCCGGAGGCGCGCCCCACGAGGCCTGGTTCGGTCTTGCGCGTGCAGCCATCGCAGAGCACCGATTGAAACTGGCTGAAAAGGCTCTCGCCGTCAGCGAGCGATTGGCGCCGGAAGACCCCCGGTGGTCCTATGACTTGGGAACCCTGCTCCTCAGCGAGGGGAAGCGCCCTGCCCGGGCCGTGACGGCGCTGGAACGAGCGCGAAAGCTGCAACCGCGGGATGTGGATACCCTGCTGAATCTGGGGGCCGCATATCTCGCCTGCGGCAAGACGCGGCGCGCCCTGAAGGTTCTCGAGGAGGCCCGGAGGATCGACCCCGACGATCCGGATACCCTCTACAATCTCGCCGTCTTCTACGCCGACCACGGTGGCGACCGCAAGAAAGCGATTCGGCTTTTCAAGGAGTACCTCGAGAAGACGGATTCCAACCGTCTGCGCGTCGAAAATTGGATTCGAGAACTCGAGGAGGAAGTCCGAGACGGAGGCTGAGCATGGCAGATCCCACCCTGGATTACGCACGAGCCCGCTGCGTCACCTTGGCCGAGGGGGCGGGCTACGGGCTCGGTGAGGAGTCCCTCCATGCCGAGGATGGCTGGCGAGGCGAATTCGAACACGGCACAACGGATCTGGCTTTTTCGCTCCACAAGCCGATGGGGGCGCCCTTCGTGTCCCTGTCCTTGCGTCTTCGCCTGGACGCGACGGGGGCGAAGGATGTCGACCGCTTGGTGGAGCTGATTTCGGATTTCGAGGTCGCATTCTGGTTCGATGGCGAATCGTCGCTGTGGCTCTCTGATCGCCTTTTCGTGGGAGCCCTCTTCCAGGAGGCCTTCGATTTCACGCTGGCGAATCTGCTGGCCGCGCGCGCGGCGGTCATCGAGGACGGAACCGCTGTTTCATGAGGGTGGTGCTCCAACGGGTCGCGAGAGCCTCCGTCAAGGTGGAGGGGCGCGTGACGGGGGCCATTGGGCCGGGGTTCCTTGCGCTCGTGGGCTTGACTCACACGGATGGAGAGGCCCAGATCCAGTGGATGGCGAAGAAGATCGTTTCCTTGCGCCTGTTCCGCGACGAGGACGGACGCATGAACCGATCTTTGGAGGACGTGGGGGGGAGGATACTGGCCGTCAGTCAGTTCACGCTCTATGGCGACGCAGTGAAGGGGCGCCGTCCGAGCTTCGTGAGTGCTGCGCCTCCGGAAAAGGCAGCGCCGCTCTTCGATCTTTTCGTGGAAGCCCTTCGTCGTGAGGGCGTCGCCGTGGCAACGGGCGTGTTTGGTGCGACGATGGACGTCGAACTCGTCAACGACGGCCCCGTGACGTTGATCCTCGAGCGTTGACCTGCAGAAAACCCCAATCCGTGGCGAGCGTGTAGGCCAGCGCCAAGGCATCCGAGGCGTCGAGGGGCTTCGGCGGTTCCGTGAGACCAAGCAGCCGCTGTAGCATGAAGTTCACTTGAGTCTTGTCGGCACGTCCCGACCCGACGACCGCTTTCTTGACGCTGGCGGTCGGGTACTCGTGAACCTCCAGGTTCATGCGACCGCAGACGGCGAGGATCGCCCCCCGTGCTTCGCCCAGCCGGAGGGCGGATTGGATGTTTCGCCCCACGAAGGCCTGTTCGAGGGCCAGGGCGCTCGGACGGTGTTCACGGATGCATTCGGCGAGTCGTTCAGTGAGCCATGCGAGTCGTGGGGCGATGCCGAGGCTTCGAGGTGGACGCCACGCGCCGGCGCCCTTCGAACCCAGGCGGTTGCCGTCCTTGCGAACGAGGCCCCAGCCGGTGACGGAGAGTCCCGGATCGATGCCGAGAATGAGGAGGCCGTGAGCCGGGGGCGGAGACATGGGCACCACCTTACCGACATGCAGGGACCGCGTTCGGCGGGTGGCGTCCTCCTCAGTTCAATCGATCTCGATGTTCAGGACATAGGGCCCCGATGAGAGGAACAGCCACCCCCGGAGCGTGACTCCATAGGTGTTCGTGGCGGGTGCCGTCCATGCCGGGTGGAGGGAGCCGCCGATCTCCGCGGCCGTGGCCGGCCCGGAGTGGGTGTCGGAGACGTAGAAACCCTGCCCGCCCTGTCCTCCAATGACGACCTCGGGATCGAGGACGCCCGCTTGGAAGATGTAGCCTTTGACCAAACGTTGTGTCTGGAGGTCGAACGGAAAGGCGCGCACTGAGAGCTTCTGCCCGACGTCCACGTCGACGTTGATGACGTGGGCCTGGAACGGAGGCAGAGAATCGACGATGGTCGTGGACTCCGAAATGTTCCCAATGGTGGCGGGGCCGGACGAGGCCGCCTGGATCAGGACATAGGAACCAAAGGAGTCGGCCATGAAGGTCGAGGATCGTCCCTCGGAGTCGGTGACGCGAATATGGCCGCTGCGCGCTCCGAGGGGAACGTTCGCAACGATTCGTCCCCATGAATCGAAGTAGGGCGACGACGAAAGCCAACTGCCGTCTGCGCCAGGGAATTCCACGTTCGAGGCGGCAAGATTGGACGGATCGAGGCCGTTGCTGACGATGCGGACGGGAAGCCCCACCTGTGCGAAGTTGGGATCGACGGCGTAGACGATGGGGCCATCGGCGGGATTCGGGCCCTTGGTCCATACCCCGAGATAGTAGTCCCCGACGGCGAGGCTGGTGGTGCCCTGGATGCGGATCACGTAGTCGCCCAGGGAGGGTGCGATGAACCGTGGGCCCATGTGCCAACCCACCGCGGCCGAGAACCCGGGGCCGCTGTTGTTGTCTTCCAAGAGAGCTCCCACGTTCAGCAGGGGATCGACGATTTCGATCTTGGTGTCGAGGCCGCCTGTGTAGGGGGTGTAAGGGGCAATATCGAGGGTCGCGTAGCTGAAGTTGAAGACTTCGACGCGCAGCTCTTCGCCGCGTACGAGATGGATGGTGTACTCGTCGACTTCCCCGGGCTGAGAGATCGAGCCCAGAACGGTGACGGGCTCCGTGATCGTGGCGTTGGCGAGATTCGATTCCCCGAGAGGCAGACCGTAGATTGCGAGATAGTGGGCATGATCGTCGTAGAGAACGGGCCCGGAGCCGCCCGTGGTTGTGACCTCGACGTAGCCGGACGTCGCATCGGCCGGAACGACCACCTGGACGGCATTCTCGTCCGCATTGAGAACGGTCATCGGTTGACCCTCGATCGTCACGCTGGGGAGGACTCCACCCGTCCAGATTCCTCCCAGGTAGTTGCCGGAGATGGTGACGGTTTGCCCAGGGTTCGCGCTGCGCGGAGTGATGGCGCTCAGCATCGGCACCGGCGGAACGGCGAGACCGCCGACGAGCGGAGTGAGGGCTATTCCGAAGGGTGACGTGGCATCGGCGACCAGGGCTTGGAAGTACACCGTGCTTCCCCCCGGCCATCCGAATGGAAAGGGGGTGAACCCGAGTTGGGTCTCGCCCGTGGCGTCGAGGAAAGCACTGGAGAAGTTCATGCTGTTCGGGTCGAAGCCATCGATCGCCACGAAAAACGTGGGATCGAAAACGTCGACCTCCACCACCCCCAGCGGAGTCACCCAGACGTCTCGCGCCTGAGCTCCGATCAGGGAGAAGTTGGCCCATGGAGATCCTTGCACAGTGAGCGTGGATGTGTCCCCCAAGACGATGGGTTGGGCATCGGCCACGACGCCGTCCAGCAGGAGCTGAGCGGTCTGAGCACGCGCGGAAGCGGCGAGAATGAGTCCAGCACTTGCGCTTCCGAGGATTCTCCAAAATTTCATAGTTTTCCCCCTTGTGAGACTGGGAGTCACCCGTTAGCTGATTCCCCTCATCGTTCCTTTCGGTCGCTCGGTGAAGGCGAGATAAGGAAAAGTCGGCTCCGACCTCTGAGGCCTGCCCGCGCGTCGACGGGGCTGTTACCCTGGGCGCCGAAGCGTCACCGACGGAATCGGAGGGATAATCTCCCGTGAAATACGGACTTGTGCTCGTCGCCGCGGGGCGTGGGGAAAGGCTGGGCGCTCCCTGCAACAAGGCCCTCGTCCCCCTCGGAAAAAAGCCCCTGCTCCTGCACGCCATGGATCGTCTGATCCACGTTCCGGGGCTCGAGGAAACGGTCGTCGTTCTCCATCCCGACGACTTGGAGGCGATCAAGGAGGGGGACTTGGGGGGCTATCTTTATGCCCTGGGCGCCCGACGACTGATTGCCGGAGGCGCGCGGAGACAGGACTCGGTTCTGCTCGGATTGCAGGCTCTCTCGGCGGACGTGGGAGGCGTCTTGATCCACGATGCCGCCCGCCCCTTCCCGGACGTCGCCGTGGCCACGCGCCTTCTGGCCGCTCTCGAGGAGCACGCGGGGGCGGTTCCGGTGGTGCCTGTCACCAGCACGGTCAAGCGGATCGACGGCCGGGGCCGGGTGCTGGAGACCCCCGATCGTGCCGCCCTTCGCTTGGCCCAGACGCCTCAGGCGGCGCGGAGGCTCCTCCTCATACGGGCTCTTGAGCACGCGAATGCGGCCGACATCGACGTGACCGACGACGTCCAGGCCTTGGAGCGGCTGGGGGAGGGCGTCATCGCCGTTGAGGATAGCCGCTGGAATTTCAAGGTCACCACGCCGGAGGATCTCGCACTGGCGGAGTGTGTCCTCGAACAGGGCCTTGCCGCAGGGGAATCGCCATGAGTTTTCGAATCGGAATGGGGTATGACATTCACCGTTTGGTCGAAGGTCGGCCCCTGATTCTCGGGGGGATCGCGATCCCTTTCTCACGAGGACTTCTTGGGCACTCGGACGGCGACGCGGTGCTTCACGCCGTGACGGATGCGATCTTGGGGGGAGCGGCCTTGCCGGACATCGGCGAGCTTTTCCCGGACGACGACCCGAGTTGGGAAGGAGCGGACAGTGGTCGACTCCTGGGCTTGGCGATGGAGAAAGTGGCGGAAGCCGGGTACCGCGTCCGCAACGTGGACATCAACGTCTTGGCGGAGCGTCCGAAACTTTCTCCGTTCAAGGAGGCCATTCGGGATCGTGTCGCCTCGCTTTTGCGCGTTCCTCCGGTGGACGTCAGCATCAAGGCGAAGACCCGTGAGCGACTGGATGCTGTCGGCCGTGGAGAGGCCATCGAGGTCCACTGCGTCGCTCTCCTGATGGAGGAGTCGAAGTCATGAAGCACGCCGTCGTCGGGTTTCTTCTCGCGTTCTGGTCCTCCACATGGGTGCTCGGGCAGAGCGATGGGGTCGCGAAAGACGTGGAGCGGTTGGAGTCCTCTCTACTTGAGGTGCGAGAACTGGGTGAGATCGCTGGGCGTGCCCTCGGCAAAGCGCGACGCTCCGACCGAGACGGCGCATGGGTCTACGCGGCGGTGCGGAGGTCCCTCGAGACCGTGAAGCCTGTGACCGGGCTTGCCGGCGAGGACGTGGCCCCGCGCGTGCGACGTCTCACGAAGGCCCTCCGGGCGGTGATCGATGACGGCATGGAGGCTGCCTCGCGCTTGAGGATCCGAATCGGGGAGTTGGAGCGGGAAAGGGGCGCTCGAGGGGGCGAGACGAAGGGTTCCGCGGCGAGTTTTCTCATCGCGATGCTCGGGAGGACCGCGGACTCCGTGGTGGCCACCGCCGCTCGGAAGGCCATGAAGGCGAAGGGCGGGGGAGTCTACCTGGGCATGTGGGAAGCAGAACGCGCCTGGCGCGCCCACTATCTCGAGGGCTTCCGGCTGATCTTGCAGGATATCGCGGCTCCGGAGAATCAACGAATTCTCGCTGCCGACGCCATCGGGCAACTGACGCTCACCAAGAACGCATCGGAACGGACGCGGATGATCGGCGTGTGTCGCGCCGTGCTCGATTCCAAGTCGCCCGTCCCGCCGTCCGGTGTGAGGGACGCTGCGGCCTTCGCTCTTGCCAGGCTGGGAGATAGGGGCCCCCTGCTTTCTCGCGTGCGTCCGATCATGAAGCAGTTGCAGGATTTGGCCCATCAAGAGAGTCCGGATGCGAACAGGATTCTCGGCCTGCAACTCGAACTCGCCGCGCTGTACATGGGGGCCTACGAGTACGAGAACGCCACACGGGCCTACGCCTCGGCATTGGGTATTCTCTACCAGAACGTCACCTACGATCGCACGAGTGTCGAGGGGCGGGCCGAGATCGCGAATGCCCTCTACAACTTGGCGTGCACGTTGGCGCGCTCCGGTCGAACGCAGAAAGCTGTCACGATTCTCGACCAGGCCTTCGCGTGGGGCTTGCGGTCCTTCGCTTGGTGTCGGAAGGACGGCGACCTCGCAACCTTACGCGCCTCGTCCCGCTTGGAACCTCTCATTACGGCCTGGGAGACGGGGGAGAAGAAGCCCGGCCAGGGCATTCTTCCCGCATCCAACTACCTGAAACTCATGGCGGCGTTCCTGCCCGGTGCAAAGCCTTCGAAATAGCAGCGAATTCGAAAAGATCGAACGTCCCTTCAATCGTTGCGTCCATCATGTTCGGGACGCAATGGACTGAAAGGAACCCAAAGCATGGATCGACGAGGATTCGTTCGCGGGCTCATCGCGGCGCCGATGGTCTTCGGACTGGGGAGGCTGCGGGCGGGGAGCGAGAAAAGGGTGCAGGCGGCGGAGGATCCCGTCCAGAACGGCCTCAAACGCATGAAGGAGCTGGGGCTTCCCGGCTTGGTGATCGTGGCGCCCAAGGACGAGACGCGGCGCCGCGAGCTCGGTCGAGGTCTCTTTCGACTGGTCAGAGGCCTCCCGTCGCCCCATGACCGCGAGTTCGGCCCCGAATTCCAGGCCGCGGAACGGCGGGCGCAGGCGTTTTGTTGGACCTGCGTGATCATCTGTCTGGAGCAGGACGAGGCGCGGGGACACTTCGGTGAGAGCTCGCCGCGGATGGTCATCGACGAGACGGGGAAGGTCCTCAGGCGAGTCGATGATCCCCCAGCGTCCGTCGAGCCCAATCTCGCGAAGAGGCTCATGGATCTCGTCCATGGCGCGAAGCTCGAGCATCTCAAAAGGCGGGTGGCCCAGCAGAGGAGGACGCTGCCTGGGGACATGGACCTCGAGTGCAAGAGCTTTCTCGATGACTTGGCCGAAAGGGAGGCCCCGAGCTCTTCGATTCCCAGAACCGCCGAGTACAAGGAGCTCTTGAAGCGGGCGCGGGGATATCTGGCGCGGGAGCCGAAACTCTCGGGCTGGTTCGGGCTGACTCTGCTGGAGATCTCAGCGGAGGAGCAGACCGTTCTCGACGCTCTGTTCTGGTCCCTTCACAAGGACCGTCTACCCCTGGGGACTTACATGCCCCGTTTCGTGGACCGGGGATGCATGGACTTCGCGGAGGTGAAGCCGGGCGAGCCGGAACCCCAGGGCAACTCCATGATCTATTGCGGCATGCCCAGTCTCTCCTCGACGGGAGGGAGGTTTCTGCGCTTCGTGGGCAAGGCGAGATAGGCCATGAGCCTCTTGGGAGTCGGCTTCTCGTTGCACGCCGACCGGGAGTTCTTGGAACTCACCGGACCGATCATCGAGGAAGATGCCGACTACTTCGAAGTCGCACCCGAAACCCTTTGGCGTTCGGGAGCGGATGATTTCGAACCCAACGACTACTTCGACCTGTTCCTCGGCTTGAAACGTCGTTCAGGCCGGCCATTCACGGCGCACGGCTTGGCGTTTTCCTTGGGCTCGGATCCCTCGGAGTCCACGGAGGCGACCCGTTTCGAGCGCTGGCTCAGCGGTCTCGCATCCTGTCACGCGGCCTTCGAATTCGAATGGTTCTCGGATCATCTGGGATGGGCCTTCGCCGACGGACTGAATTCTGTCTTCCCCCTCCCGCTCCCCATGACCGAGGAAGCCGTGAGAAGGGTGGCCGTGCGCCTCGATCACATCGCCCGCATCGTTCCACGAGTGGCCTTCGAGAACGGCGCCGACGCGTTTCGCCTCGGGCCGCCGGGCCTGGAGGCTTCATTCTGGAACGGGATCATGAGGCATTCGGGGGCTCGCATGCTTCTGGACCTGCACAACCTCTATACGGAATCCGTCAATCTCGGGTTCGACCCGGAAAATGTGCTTCGAGGACTCGACCTTTCTCGGGTCATCCAGATTCACCTGAGCGGCGGAAGCGAGAGCGATCCGGACTGGATGCTTTCGGGGCGCCGATTCCGCCTGGACAGCCATGACAACGAGATCCCCGAAGAGGTGTGGTGCCTCTTTGAGTCGGTGCTCCCGCACTGCCACGGCCTGAGAGGCGTGGTCGTCGAGCGCCTCAATGGCACGGTGCATTCCGCCGAGGACGTGGACGGACTCCGGCGGGAGATCCGGCGGGCTCGAGATCTCCTCGAAGCGCGCGACCTCGCGGCTCCCAGGCCGCCACGTCCGGCCTTGCCTCTCCCGACAGGCGGGGGCCTCTCGGCGCTCCAGCGGCACCTCATCCGGCACGTTCCGGACAGCGACTCCTTTCCGTTGCTCGACGTCGCAACGTTCCCCGAACTCCGCCACGTCGACCCCGAGGGGTACCGCCTGACGACCCTCATCGTCCGCAAGCTTCGCTTCGAGAGGCTCTGCCTGGCCCATGGCGAAGTCGCGCGCGCTTTCGAGGCGGAACCCGAGGCGCTTCTCGAACTCTACGGGCGTTTCGTGCGGCAGGTCCCGCCCACGGCGATCTTCCCCTCGGACGATGCCCAGGCCTGGCAGGCCTGGCGCTTCGCCCCTTGACTTCGGCCCTCGAAGCCGTCACCATTCCCCCACACAATCCAGCGGGTGTAGCTCAGTGGTAGAGCGTCAGCTTCCCAAGCTGAATGTCGTGAGTTCGATCCTCATCACCCGCTCTTAGAACCCGGCCGCGAACCTCCCGGTTCGCGGCTGTTTTCATGGTCCTGTTGAAGTGAGAGGGTTGGGGACCTATGAATGCCGCGGTGCCGCAGTTCGCGGCCTGATCCATGGAACCTGGAAGAGGAGCCTCGAAATGAGCGTTCGCAACGTACTGTCGCTGGTCCTGGTCATGGCACTCGGAGCTTGCGGCGGCAGCTCTGAGAAGGACGGAAGCGAACTTGCTGTCAAGGCCGTGGAGTTGCCGGGTGTGCAGAACCTCCATGAGGCGGAGGGGTTCTTGTTGGCCAGTCAGCCGGATAAGGCAGCCTTCGAGGCGGCCAAGGAGAAGTACGGGGTCAAGACCGTCATCAACCTGCGCATGCCCGACGAGACCCCGAAGATGAAGGAGCCTGAACTGGTCAAGGGTCTGGGACTCGACTACGTGGCCTTGCCCTTCAAGGGGCCGGACACACTCAAGGACGAGATTTTTGACAGCGCTCGCCGGGTTCTGAAGGACTCGAGCAAGCGTCCCATCCTGATGCACTGCAAGTCCGGCAACCGCGTGGGAGCCATCTGGTATGCCTATCGGGTGTTGGACGAGGGAGTGGACCCGGCCGTCGCCATGAAGGAAGCCAAGGCGGTGGGGCTTCGAAAGCCCGGCCACATCAAAAAGGCCGAGGAATACGTGAAGAAGCACATGGAGAAGTGAGTCCGAGGTCGTGTCGCCATGTTGAGTGGGTGAGGGGCCGACGTCGACGGCATCTTCGTGGTAGGCTCGCGCCGATCACGGAGGAACGCCGAAATGGACTCGAAGCGCACTGCCCGTCCGGTACCCCTTGATACGTCCGTCCTGAAAGTCTCGCCGGTGCGAGGCGTTGTTTTCCGCCTGCTCATTCTGCTTGCAGTGGTGGCCCTGCCCCTTGCGGGGCAGGTGCGGCGGGACGGCGACGTCGACTGGAACCGCTACTACTCCAGCCGAGAAACTCGGGCCATCATGGCCGCCTGGTGCCGGAAGAAGCCCGATCTGGCCAGGCTCATGAGCATCGGGAAAAGCTATCTCGGCAACGATCTTTGGGTGATCGAGATCACGGACCGGCGTACGGGCCGTCCCGAGGAAAAGCCTGCTCTCTACGTCGACGGAAACATCCACTCAGGCGAACTGACCAGCGGCGCTCTGGCTCTCTACTTCGCCGGATACCTCATCCGCTCCGCGGGCCGCGATCCCCGTGTCACGAAGCTTCTTCGAACCCACACGTTCTACGTGCGTCCGAAGTTCAATCCGGATGGAGCCGACGCCACCCTCTTGCGGGACATCTCTTTGCGGAGCTCCGTCCGCCCGGTCGATGACGACGGGGACGGCGTCGCCGACGAGGACCCGGCGGAGGATATCGACGGCGACGGCTTCGTGAGTCTCATGCGGATCGAGGATCCCGACGGTGACCGAAAACCCAGTTCCGAGGATCCTCGTCTCCTCGTCCGTCGGAGGAAGGGAGACAAGAAGGGGCCCTTCTACCGCGTCTTCCGCGAAGGCATTGACAACGACGGCGACGGGCAGCTGAATGAGGACGGTCTGGGTGGGCTCGATCTCAACCGGAACTTTCCAAGGAATTGGGCACTGCCGTTTCGCCAACACGGTGCGGGTCCCTTTCCACTCTCCGAGCCAGAGACCTATGCCACGGTGCGGTTCATCGTCGACCATCCGAACATCACGGGCATCGTCCACAACCACACGTCGGGAGGATTCGTCTATCGACTTCCGTCCGCGAGCGACCCGGGAGCCTTCGACAAGGAGGACTTGGGCACCATTGCCACGTTTGCCGAAAGATTCACCGAACTGACGGGACGCCCCGTGCGACCCAGTTCGACGCACCCCACCAGGCATCGCTACGGGACTCTCATCAGTTGGGCATACTGGGACAGGGGGATCATCGGATGGGTGCCGGAACTGTGGCCCGGCATCGGCAAGAGTCGGTTGGACGCCCTGCGGTACCAGGACGAAAATCTTGCGGGCAGAGACTTCATCCCTTGGAAGCCCTTCGATCATCCGACGCTCGGAAGGGTCGAGATCGGAGGTCTCCGCACGCGATTTCTGTCCCAGAACCCACCGCCTGAACTCCTTGAGAAGGAGTGCGCGGTCCACGTCCCGTGGCTGCTTTATCTGGCGGAGCAATCACCGAAACTGGAACTCGTGGGAGTTCGAAGCGAGCGCCGCGCGGACGGTGCGATCATCGTCGTGGCGACGGTCCGCAACAGTGGGTTTCTGCCGACGCACCTGACGCGACGCGGATACCTGTCGAAGGTTCAACGCCCGGTGGCCGCGGAGATCGAGGTCGAGGGGGCGGAACTCCTCGAGGGCTCGAGGCGTATGGACCTGGGACATCTCGCCGGCCGAAGAAGGCTAGACGGCATGCCGAACGAGCGAACGAAAACCTTCCGCTGGATCGTCCGGCCAGGCGTCAAGGGGGGCAGGGCCACGGTCATCGTCTCCTCGGACACCGGAGGAACGGTGCGCTCGAAGCCCTTGCAATGGCCCCGAGATGACTGAGGCCTTGGGGGCAGAAGCGTTTTCCGAAATTCCTCTTCCATTCCGCGGACCCGGAGCCATGAGGTGGCAGTGACCCAACGAAACCTCTCAGGAAAGTGAGACCCCGTGAAATGCGTCATCTGCCGTTTCTAATCCTCGTTGCTACGATGTTCCTCCTTCCCGCCCAGGCTCAGACCACAGGGATCCCGGGATTCAACGACTACACGATCGCAGGCGCCGGCTCAGGAAGCACCTCCTGCACCGCGCTGACATTCACGTCGCCGGTCGTGTTGAATTTCCAGGTCTCGGCGTCCGGTCCTGGGCTCCCTGTCTTTGCGGTCGTGAGCAATCTCCCGTGCTCCCCTGGAGCTTTCTCCCCCTTCACATGCCAGGGGACCACGTTTGATCTCGTGTTTACGCCGGGGATCATCGTGACACCTCTGGGAGTCACGGGGCCTGGAGGCGTGGTCAGCGTCCCGGTCGCCGTGCCGCCCTTGATCACGCCGATCACGTTTGCGACTCAATGCGTCGTCGTGGACCCAGGTTGCGCAGGCCTCCCGCTCTTCACCCAGGCCTATGATGTCTTCATTCTCTGACTCATAGGGCGAGGCTCTTGGGAAGGCCCCATCCCACGATGGAGTGGGGTGGGGCCTTGGTAGGCTCTCCTCGGTCCCAGGAGAGTTTGTCGCGATGCTCAATGAATCGACCCGCCACCGAGTTCTCTGCGGACACGCCGCCGCCATGAACGACGTGGCGGACGCTTCCATCGACCTCGTCGTCACTTCACCGCCCTATCCGATGGTGAGTATGTGGGACGAGGTATTTCGAAAAGAGCACTCCGGAATCGGGGCGGCCCTCGATCGCGGCGATGGGCCGAGAGCCTTCGAGGCGATGCACCGCGTTCTGGACGATGTTTGGTTGGAATGCCACCGCGTTCTGAAGCCGGGTGGACTTTTCTGCCTCAACGTAGGGGATGCGACTCGTAAGGTGGGGGATGAGTTTCGTCTCTACTCGAACCACGCGCGCATCCTTCAGACAATGCGGGGCCTGGGGTTCTCGATCCTCCCGGACATTCTGTGGCGCAAACCCAACAACAGCCCAACCAAGTTCATGGGGTCGGGAATGCTTCCGGGCGGGGCGTACGTCACCTACGAGCACGAGTACATCCTGATTCTGCGAAAGGGAAACCTTCGGACATTTCGGTCCCCAGCAGACAAGGCCCGCCGTCGTCGGAGCGCTTTTTTCTGGGAGGAGCGCAACCTTTGGTTCTCGGATCTGTGGCAGGGCCTCACCGGCGTGGAACAGGAATTGAGTGACAAGGCCGCCCGCAGAAGAAGCGCTGCCTTTCCTTTTGAGCTCGCCTACCGATTGATTCTGATGCATTCCGTGCTGGGTGACGTGGTCCTGGATCCCTTCCTCGGAACGGGCACGACCATGGCAGCGGCGGTCGCCGCCGGAAGAGAGAGCGTCGGAGTCGAGCAGGAGCGGGGGCTCATGACGACCATCGATGCGACCTTGACGGCATCGGTCGCTCCTGGGCTGGCCCGGGGGCGACGCCGCCTTCTCGACCACCTCGCTTTCGTCGCGAAATGCGAGGAGCAAGGCACGTCATTGAGTCATGTGAATGAGACCTACGGGTTTCCCGTCATGACGAGGCAGGAAGTTTTGCTGGAAGTCGTGGTGCCGTCGGAGATCGTCAGCGAAGCGCCGGGTGTCTACACGGCGAGCCATGAACGGGCGTCGTGCGAGGGGAGACAGGCCACCTTCGAGGTCTGAGCCGGGACGCATCCGTCAATGAAGGTTGCGCAGCAGAACGGTGAGATTGCGCGCCGGGCGCGGGTCGCCGGGGTTGAGGGCCAAGGCTTTGCGAAAGAGCAGCTCCGCCTCACCGAGCCGCCCTGAGTCCATGAGAAGAAGGCCCAGATTGTTCAACGCGTCCCCGTCGGCTGGGGTGAGGGCGAGGGTGCGACGATAGGCTTGGATCGCAGCCGCCTTGTTTCCTTGAGCCGCAAGGAGGACGCCCCGGTTGTAGTGCGCTGACGCCAAATCGGGATGACGGCGGACGAGGACGTCGAGGCGTCGAATGGCCTTGTCGAGATGCCCTTTCTCCGCGTCGATCTGGGAGATGGCAAGCTCCACGGACGGTCGCCCCGGCTCTTCCTCGGCGACGCGACGCAAATCCCTTTCCGCCCCATCCAGATGTCCTTGTCTCAAGTGGGCGTCGGCTCTCAGCTCGAGCGTCGTCCAGAGTTCTTCGCGGGCGTGAACGTCCCGCCCCTCGAGAACCTCGAGGATGCGATCGGCCCACGTCTCTGCGCGATCCGGACGTCCCGCGAGGAGCCACGCGCGGGCGCAGTCGAACGCGAGAGCGGTCGGCAGTGGGCTGCCATCGAGCCGTTCCTCCATGAGTTGGGCGGCCGCGGCATGGCGTCCGAGCCGCCTGAGCGCGTCCGTCAAAGACACGTCGATGTCGGGGGGATGGACCCAACCCCAGCGCCTTCGAGCCTTGAGATGGTTCACGAGAGCGATGAGGTCTGCCCGAGCGACGGGACCTTCCCGAGTCCGGATGCGCTCCACGAGCCGGTCGCCCATGGCCTCGTGCCAGCGCACCGGTGCGTGGTACGCCAGGAGCCCTACGGCCAGGACAGCGGCCACGACCCGTCCACGATTTCGTTGAAGTTCCTGGCTTCTCCAGCTTCTAAGAGCGAGAATCACCGCCGCCGCGGTGGAGGCGCCGAGAGCCAAAGTCAGAAAGAATGGAACGACGCGATAGAGGCCTCGGTAGACGACAAGAGAGGAAAGCACGAGCAGAAGCGCCAAGGCCTCCTCCCCGAGG
Organism: Planctomycetota bacterium; assembly: GCA_011369445.1. Classification (GTDB taxonomy): domain Bacteria; phylum Planctomycetota; family DRQF01; genus DRQF01. Next base: position 27,567 of record DRQF01000258.1, read on the forward strand.
GTCAGATCCCACGGGATGCGACTGCGCCCCTTCCGCCAGCCTCGGAAGAACGCGGGTTTCGTGAATCGCCACGCGAGGACGCGCCCCGAGCAGACGTCCACGCAGTCCATATCCTTCAGGCACCGAGGATCGACGACACGACCGAACCTGTTGACCTCGTCGCGGACCTGAATGCCGGAGCTGCATGTCCGCGTGCAGGCGTTGCAGCCCAGACAATCGCCCTTGATCGCGATCCGTCCAGGAGACAGACCGTCCGCCACCCGAAAAAGAACTCCGTAGGGACAGACGTTTCCGCAGAAAGAGCGTGAACCCAGCAACCAAACGATGACGAACCCGGCAACGAGAAACGTCATGATGGCGATGACGGGCCCGGGAAGATTCCGCGCGTAGTCGGTGGTAACGAAGGACGCCCAACCCTCGCCGTCGGCGAGGACCCGCAGTTGGAAGTCGGGACGTGGTCCAAGGATGGCCTCGGTGGAGGGGTAGGCATGGACGATGAGTCTGGCGACGGTGGGCCAGACGAACATGTATAGAGCTGTGATGGGCGCTATGGCCAGGAGAAGCCGGGAACGGATGGGCTTCGGCTTCAGCCCGAATCTGCCAAGCAGGGCCGCGCAAAGGTCCTGCAGAGCCAGAATGTGACAACCCCAGCCGCAGAAGAAACGTCCGAAAACGAGCGTTGCGAGAAGAGCGGCCGACATGAACAGGAAGCCGGCCGTGACGACGCCCAGCTCGATGGTGTGCATGACCTCATTCAATTCGAGAGGAGCCAAGGTCTTCCCGGCCAACTTCCAGTGCACGTAGTGGGCGACCATGAGAAGCTGAACGACGATCAACACGCCCGCCCGCCAACGGGTGCGTCGCGTGTGCGCGGCGCTGTTCAGCTTCCCACGAGAACTCCCAGGTTCCATCGAACTCGATCTCCTTTCAGGGCTCAGACGTGATCGATAGGCCGTTTGAAAACGACCAGCCGATTCCACTCGTGCTGTCGGAGGCGAGCCACTGGGCGTAGAACGTCGTTCCGGCAAAGGCCGGAATGAACGGGACCGTGAAGTCCAAAGCCGCCTGTCCAGAGCCGTCCGCTCCCACGACGTAGGACATGTCCGGCGACACGAGCAATGCGCAGCCCGGGGCGCCGACGGCCGTGAGGTCCAGGGGCAGTCCTATGGCGCCCCACTGCGTGTTGCTGTTCCCCAGCAGAAGGATCGCCGTGGCCGTGGGCTGGGCGCCGCTCAGGGTCACCTGGAAGGTGGTGGAACCGATGGTGGGCTCGCCCGACCAAGAGGCCACAAGACCATTGCAGCCGGTTCCGAAGGAGGAGACCGCCTGCGCTCCTGGGCTCGCCCACGTCGCCTCCTCCATGAGATGCCCGAAATACGGCGGCTGGATGTCTTCCAGCGGATCGCCGTGGCCGTCGACAGTCCAATTCTTCGCATCGGTGAGGAACCGGAATGAGCGGCGGTAGATCAATCGTGCCCTGACCTTGAACGTGCCTCCTCCGGGGGGCAGCTGGAAGCTGTAGTTGGTCGTGTCAGTCGCGAGGGCCGGGATGCGATTGTCGAAGAGGATGGATGTGGCATCCGTGAAGAAGGTGGGACCGTTGCCGTTTGCGTCGAGATTGTGCTTGGCGTAGAGCTTCCCGGGAAGCCCTGCGTAGTAGCCCTGGGCGGGGTCGCCCACGCCTCCGAGGGCATGGATGGTCTGCGACCCGGAGTCGACGAGTTTCTGCCCGTCTTCGACCCGCCAGGCCTCCACGAGGAGAATCATGTTGCGGATCGTGACACCCGTTGGGAGAGCATGACCCGCGTGGGAGTTGGTCACGTCGACGGTCACCTGAAGCTCCGTTGGGGTCGGTTGAACACTGACGGCGAGGTCGGCGGCGCTCTCGAGGAACGCCGGCGAGGTCCCCTCCACGTCGTGGGTACGCACCTGGGAAGGGGCTCGTTGAACCGGCTGCACGACGCATACGGTCGTCTGACCGTTCGGGGGCATATGGCAATCCACGCAGGTGGCGAAATGGGGATCGGAAGGGTTGGAGTAGGGGCTGGAGAGCCATTCGTCCCACGTCGGCTCCGAGACGACTCCGTTCGGTTCCGAGAAGTTGCCATTCCCATCCGGGTCGTTCTTGTCCTGGTGACACGCCGCACAGACCGCGGCCTCGAGCTGCGGCTGATACGAGGGGCGCATGAGGCCGGGCGCCTCGTAGTCGGCGTCGGGATAAGTTCCGTATTCCACTTGGTGAGTCAGCAACGGTTGGGTCGGACGGGTCAAGGTGACGGAGCTCGGATGAATCCCAGGGAAGTCCGTCTTTGCAAGGTCGATGTCAGCGATCTTGTGGCAGATCTCGCAAGAGACTCCGTTGAGCGCCCCCTGGCTGAGCGCGCCGATGGGCTCGAGCGCGGTGAACGGTTGAGCGACCCATGGCTCGGGTTGGTGGCACGACTTGCATTCCGAGGCCGGGTTGGCCGCGGCGTGGATGGAGCCGGTGGTGTAGACGAATCCCCCCATGCCGCCGGCGGTGCCCGTCCCGTCGTAGATGTCATAGACCCAGAGATTCTGGCCCGCGTGTGCCATCTTCGAACCCGTCCATTCGGCGAGCGCCTGGGGATGGCAACCGCCGCAAACGTTGGGGTCGAGCAGGGTGTAGGAAGGATCGTTGCTCGCCGGGACAGGTTCCAGGGTGATGAGGACACCGAAGGCCGGAGCCGTCACGGTCAGTCCCTTGTTGAAATAGCCCTTCTTCCCGACGACGACGCGGAGATTCGGTCCGAGGAGGCCGGGGAGGGTGAAGGTGCCATTGGCGGCCGTCGTCGTTTGCGTGGTGGTGGCCTTGAGGGTGACGAGGGCGTCGGCAACGGGCGAGCCCGTGGTGTCCAGCACGATGCCCGAGACCTGAGCGGACATCGCGGCCGCAAGGAGGCTCAGCGCGAAAATGCTGACGAGAAGCCTGTGGCGAAGTGAGAAGCCGTACATGTCTGGGAACTCCTTTATCTGAAGACGATCTCAGCGAACCGGCACCTCGACCTTGGGAACGTCTCGGCTCGCATCGAGGGGTCGGGAAGGTTGGTCCTTTGGTGCCTCCGGGACGTCCTTTATGCGCTGGAGACCTCGGAGGATGAAGACCGTGAGGGGAATCACTCCGCCGAGAAGGAAGATCGCTCCCCCGAGCATCCGCATCCATGTGAAGGTCTGAAAGGTCGATCCAGCGATGAAGTCGAGGGAGCGGGCCTGGGCCAGTCCCGAGGATAGGACGACGTTCAGCTGGACGAGTCCGATGGGGAATGTGTCCAGGAGCACCATGGCCATGAGACCGATGTTGATGGACCAGAAGGACACGCGGAGCAGTCGCGTGTTCCAGGCCGAGGGAGCCAGAAGATACCGGGCGCAGAACAGCACCGCGGCGATCGAAAGGTTCCCGTAGACCCCCATCAGGGCGGCGTGACCGTGGTTCACCGTCAGGTACGTGCCGTGTTCGTAATAGTTCACGATGGGAAGATTGATGATGAAGCCGAACACACCTGCGCCGAGGAAGTTCCAGAAGCTGACTGCCATGAGAAACATGAACGCTTCTTGGAGTCCGAAGCGGCCCTTGCCATCGTTTCTCCCGTTGCTTTCGCGGCGACGTTCGGCGGGCAGTCGTCGGAAACGCCAGGCGTCCAACATCAGCAGGATGAGAGGCACGACCTGGAGCGTTGAGAACACGCTGCCCACCGCCATGGTCGCGGTCGGTTTGGCGTTCCAGTAGAAGTTATGGGCGATGCCCAGGAACCCTGATCCCAGGAAGAGAAGCACCGCCAGATACACGGTGCGTTCCGCCGATGCACGGGTCACCAATCCCATGGAAACGAGGAACCATGCGACGATCACGGTGGTGAAGACCTCGAAGAAGCATTCCGCCCACATGTGGATCACCATCCACCGCCAGAAATCCGCGATGACGAAGTTCGTCCGCGGGGACGCGACGAAGCTCGAGAGGAAAAGCACCGAGATCCCGATCGTCGTGTAGAGGAGCCAGTGGGGAATGGTGAACCAGGACTTGGCACTCAGTGCCGGCTTGACACCTCGGAAGACGATGACGCTCCACAGCACCAGAGACGCGAAGAGGACGATCTGGAAGGCCCGGCCGAGCTCGACGAACTCCCATCCCTGATTGCCGAACCACCTCCAACCGGCGCCGAGGAGTCCTTTCGGTCCAAGGAGGACTCCGATCAAGGTGCCGGCCACGACGGTGGCGAGCATGCCGAAGAGGATGTTGACCAGGAGCAGCTGGCGACGGGGCTCCGAGCCTGCAATCCGAGGCAAGGCGAAGATCGATGCGGCAATCCAACAGGTGGCGATCCACAGGACGGAAACCTGGATGTGCCAGCTTCGCGTGATGGTCAAAGGAAGCAGAGCCTGGATGTCGAAACCGAAAAAGCGCGTCAACCCGACGAAGTCGTGAATCGTGAGGACTCCCGCCAACACTTGGAGTAGGAAAAGGCTGATCGCGACGGCGAAGAACTTGTAGGTGGCGCGCTGGGTGGGAGTGGGGATTCGGGCATCGACCTCCTCGGTCGTCGTGACAGGAGTGTCGGGGCCGGATTCCTTCGCCGTGAGGGTCTTGAACTTGCCCTGCAGGTACAGAACGAGTCCCAGGCCAAGAATGAGCCCCATGGAACCGACGACACTCCACAGAAGGATGGCGCGGCCGGGGCGATTCCCGGCTTGTGGGTCAAAGGGCCAGTTGTGTGTGAAGCTCGCTTCGTCCCCGGGCCGCTTTGCGGCGCACACCCAGGACCCCCAATAGAAGAACGAGGCGAGGTCGTCCAATTCACGGTCGTCGCGGATGTAGCGAAGGGGGCGGAAGGACCGGGGGCCATCTCCGCGGAAACTCTCGCGAACCCAGGCGCGTACCGATTCCAACCCGGCTTCTGCGGCAGCCGAGAGAGGCAGCGCTCCCGTCGCCTCGTCGTAGTGGTTCTCGTGGAGCTCTCGGCGCACACGATTCTCCACGACTTCGAGTTCGTCGCGGGTGGGGGCGCGACCCAACTGGGCACGCAGGGCGTCTGACTCGTGAGCCACCATGCCGAGATAGGCCTCATGAAGCGCCGTGGCCGTGAAGTCCGGACCCCGGCCGCCACCGTCCCCGAACATGCTTCCGTACTGCATGAGCGCGTACTTTTGGAAGACCGCCTGACCGGCGAGGATGGCGCTCTCATCCACGAGCACCTCTCCGCTCGCCGAGGTGAAACGGGGGAGTGGGGGGGCGTCCTGGTAGGTGCGAACACCCATCCAGAGTACGCCGGACCCTCCGGCGAGCAGAACGATGAGGAGGGGTATCCAAAGCCTGGGTGTATTGCTCATGGTTCGTCTCTCAAAACGGCGGAATCACTGCTTGCGGGAGGATTGTCGCCAGCTGTGCGCTATGTGACAAAGAAAAACCGGATGATTTGTCCGATTATGCGTCAAATGGTAATACTTGTCGGCGAATGAAAAGTGATTTCGCCGAAAACGATCCCCCAAGGAGGAGCCTGACATGAGCTTGGGAAACGCGATTCTTCGAGCGAGGCAGCAGCGAAAACTGACCCAGGGGGAAGTAGGGCGCAAGGCCGGCCTGCAGACGTCCTATATCTCTCGCATCGAGAACGGCCGTGTCCAACCCACCATGGGAACCATCGGGCGTATCGCCGAGGCGCTGGACGTCTCGCTCTCGGATCTGTTCCGACTTGCTGAACGCGAGAAGGAGACGAAGCTGCGTCAGTGTCCGGTGAGCCAGACGGGCGACTGCATCGGTGAGTTGATTCGAAACGCCACCGGGCGCCCGCCAAACGGAGGCAAGGCCCACTACGGTCCGGAAGAGCTCCATATCCTGCGAATGGCGGACTACCTCGTCGTCCACGGCAGCACGGACGACCGCCGCGCCCTCGCCATCGTCCTCGAAGGATTCCTGGCCAGGAAGACGCGTTCCTGAAGATATCCCGAAGGGCCGAGCGCCGAGCTCAGGGCTCCGCCGTGACCGAGAGCCCGTTCGAGAAGGCCCAACCCAATGGAATCGACGGATCCGAGGCCAACCACTGGGCGTGCAGCGTGAAGCCGGCCAGCGCCGGGACAAAGGGGATCATCGACACGAGGCTCGCATTCCCGAAGCCGTCGGTGGCCGTAAAGAAAGAGAGGTCCGGGGAGACCAAAAGAGAGCATCCGGGCGCTCCCACCGACGTGAGATCCAAAGGCAGGGGAGTGAGTCCCCATTGGGTGGTGCTGTTCCCAACGATGAGGATCGCGGTGGCACCCGGCTGAGCTCCCCCGAGAGTCAAGGTGAAGTCGCTCGTTCCGATGCTGGGTTCCCCTGTCCAGGACGCCACGAGACCGTTGCATCCTGTCCCGAAGGACGTTACCGCCTGGGCCCCGGGCGTCGACCAAGAGGCTTCCTCCATCAAGTGGCCGAAGTAGGGCGCTTGGAGATCCTCGAGAGGTTCGCCGTGACCGGTGGTCGTCCAACCCTTGGCGTCCACGAGGTCGCGGTAGGCACGCCGGTAGATCAGGCGCGCCCGCACCTTGTAACTGCCGCCGCCCGGAAGCAGCTGGAAGGAGTAGTTCGTCGTATCCGTTGCGAGCGCGGGGATCCGGGTGTCGGACTGCACAGAGGCGGCTTCGGTGAAGAAGGTCGGTCCGTTCCCGTTCGCGTCCAAGGTGACCTTTGCGAAGGTCTTGCCGGGAAGGCCCGCGAAATAGCCTTGGGCCGGGCTTCCCACGCCGCCTATGGCGTCGATCTGTTGGGAGCCCGTGTCCACGAGTTTCTGGCCGTCCTCGATCCGCCACGCCTCGACCAAAAGGATCATGTTCCGGATGGGGACGCCCGTGGGCACATGGTGCCCGGCATGATTGTTCGTGGCGTCAACGGTGACCTGCAACTCCGTGGAGGTCTGCTGCACCGTGAGATTCAGATCGACCGCATTCTCGAGGTATTCCGGAGAGGTCCCGAGGATATTGTGGGTTCGCACTTCGGACGGATCCCTTTGGACCGGCGCCAGGGCACACAGATCGGTCTGCCCGTTCGGTGGCATGTGGCAGTCCGTGCAGGTCTGGTGGAGGGGATTCGTTGGATCCGAGTAAGGACTCGCTAGCCATTCATTCCACGTAGGTTCCGCCACGACCCCGTTGGGCTCGTCATAGATGCCGTTCTCGTCCGGGTCGTTCTTGTCCTGGTGGCAGGTCGCGCACATCTCCGCCTTGAGCTGGGGTTGGTACGATGGGCGCATGATGCCGGGAATGCTGAAGTCGGCATCCGGAAGGGTTCCATATTGGACCTGATGCACGGCAGTCGGTGAGGCCGGGCGATTCAAGGTGACCGCGGTGGCATGAACGCCCGGATAGTCCAACTTCGACGTGTCGACATCCGCGATCTTGTGACAGACCTCGCAGGAGACTCCATTAGCCGCCGACTGGGTGAGAGCGTTCAACGGATCCATGGCGCTGAAGGGTTGAGCGATCCAGATTTCGGGTTGGTGGCACGAAGCACACTCGCCCCCCGGGAGGGCCGTCGAGTGGACAGAGTCGGTCGTGTAGACGAATCCACCGTTTCCTCCGGGCGTGCCCGTGCCGTCGAAGACGTCGTAGACCCAGACGTTTTGCCCGGTATGCGCCATGCGCGAGCCCGTCCATTCCAGCTCTTGCTGGGGATGGCAGCCGCCGCAGACGGGCGGATCGAGGAACGTGTAGCCGGGGTTGTTGCCGACCACGACCATTTCCAAGTTGATGATGACACCCATCGCGGGGGCGGTCACGATGACCGAAGCGTTGTAGTAGCCCTTCTTGCCGGCGACGATTTTCAGGTTGGAGCCCGAAAGTGAAGGCAGCGAGAACGAACCGTCCGCGGCCGTCGTCGTGCGATTGAGGTCGCCCTGCAAGGAGACGGTGGCATCGGCGAGGGGTGAACCCGCGGTGTCCATCACGAAACCCGAGACCTGGCCGAGGAGATCGGCGGTCAAGAGGAAAGTGACCAGCACTGCGAGGGAGAGGATTTTCGTCTTCATTTCGATCTGGTCCTTGGAAATGGAACGGCGTGTCTGTGACGAGGGACGCGGCGAGTATTCTCCCGAAACCGGTCCATGGCCGCAAAACAAAAATCGGTTGGCCTCCATGATTTCGGCGAACACTCGAAAGGACATCAAGGGAAAGCCCTCTCAACGGGTGACTTCTACCGGTCCTGAAGGATTCTTGTCATCGTGGGCAGGATGAACTCGCCGCGCGAACAAAGCCTACGCAACGCTCCGGGGATCGCTCTGGTGGCCGGCCTGCTGGCCGGCTCGGCCCTGGCAGTCAGGGATGTCGCCCGCCTGGTGGGGGGCGGCGGAGAAGGCGCCGTCGCGGCCGCCGGGATTCTTCTGGCTCGCATGGTGATCATGGGCTTCGCCGTGGGATGCATTCTTCTGTTCCTGGTCCTCGTCCATCGCGGAGCCTTTCGCCTGCTTCGTCGCTGGAGATCCACGGCCCGCTGGGCGCCGGCTCTCCTCCTCACTGCGTTGTCGTGGAGCTTGTGGCGGGAGCTTTCGGCGCGAGTTCTTTCCGGACCCGCTGTCTCCCAGAGCGTTTGGGCAGGTCCTCTGAGCCACGCTCTTCCGTGGATCCTCATGGGGGGCATGGCCGTGACGCTGCGTTGGGTTGCGGCCCATGTGCAAGCTTCGCTTCGGGGCGGCCTGGCGAGAGGACTCGCCCTGGGCGTGGCCTACATCCTTGTGGGTTTCGTGTTGGATGCCGCCGACCGGAGGTTCTACCCGGGCCTGTATCTTTACCTCCACGACGGGCTCGCCGCCGGGGCTCTGTTCGCCGTGGCCGTGGGAGTTGGCATCATCTTCGCGCGTCTGCGAGAGATCCCGCGGGCGACATGGATTTGCCTGCTTCTCCTGCTATGCGCCTTCCTGGCCGATCGGAGTCTGACGCTCGGCCCGCGGGAGCGTTTTCTCCTCCACACTCGTACCCTCGAGGGGCGGCGTATCGTCGAGGTCTGGAAACTCATGGGACTCGACCGAGGGACTGCTCGCACGAAAACCCTCCCTGTGGAGGAGTTTCGCAGGGCCCGAAAGGAGAGCCTCCAGCGATCCGCGGGTGCAAGACGGCCTCCGGCGGCCTCCGTTCGCAACGTGGTTTGGCTGACTGTCGATACGCTTCGGAAAGATCATCTGGGCTGCTACGGATATCGGCGTCATCCCACGTCGCCGAACCTGGATCGATTCGCGAAGACGGCCGTCGTGTTCGATGGAGCCCATGCGCAGTTTCCCATCACCAGCCTGTCCTTTCAGTCCATGTTCTACGGCCGTTTTCCTTCGGCGACGCCTTTGTTCCAGGCGATGCAGGGCCGGCCACTCGACCCGCCGTTGCTCACGCTGGCGGAGACGCTCCGGGCCGAGGGCATTCGCACGGCGGGCGTCCCCGCGATAGCGGGGGACGACCTGAAGCATCCGGCGTACCGGGTCTTGGGGAAGGGCTTCGAGTTGCTTCCGAGCTCCGTTGAGCGCAACGACATCAGCGAACCCGCGCAGGCGCGTCGGGCGATCTCCTATCTCACCGCTTTGGCCTCTGAGCGATTCTTCCTCTGGGTTCACCTCATGGGGCCCCACCATCCCTACGTCGTACGCGGTCACGACTTCGGCACGTCCGACGTGGATCGCTACGATTCGGAGATCGCGGAGACCGACCTTTGGATCGGCCGTATTCTCCAGGCTCTCGCTGAACGACGGCTAGAGGATGACACGGTCGTCATCATCAACGCGGACCACGGCGAGGCCTTCGGAGAACATGCGTCACGCTTCCACGGGACGACGCTCTACGAGGAGCAGATCGGGGTGCCCC
>DRQF01000259.1 GCA_011369445.1 Planctomycetota bacterium
GTCTTGTAGCGATCCTCGAAGAGGCGGATCAGTTCGTCGCGAAACGAGGGGTCGATCAACCATGTCGCGACGGCTCCCAGGGTCACTCCGAAGACGGGCGCCTCCCCGCCCTCGAACCACTTCCCCACGTACCTGGCCGCCTCGATCTTCCGCTCCGGCTGGGGATTCTCCTTGCGGATAGCCAAGCGCATGTAGCTTTTGACCACGAGAGTCCGCAACTCGTAGTCGAGGGGGGCGACCTTCTCGTAAGCCGCGATGTCCTTGAGGAAGTCCTCGTACTCGCCCCGTCGGAAATGCTGCAAGGCCATGACCCGGTAGACGTAGGGAAAGTCCGGACCGAGCTTTCGGATCTCGGCCAACTCGTTTTCGACCACCTTCAGGAGCCGCCGCTGCCCCCTGGGATCGGTGGAGTCCCGCCAGTCCTCGAGAAGCCGCCGGACGATGCGCATGCGGAGACCGATGTTGTCCGGCTCCTTGGCCAGCGCCTCGCGCAAACCTTCGAGGTCGGAACCGACGTAGGCACAGGGGAGATCGTCCTGGGCGACGATTTGCTGTAGGCTCGCGCCGAAGAGCAATCCGAGGAGGATCGAGGCGGTGATATGCTGCAAGGCGGTCATGCTGGAATCCCTTCACGAAGTCGGGCCGCATTCCGGGGCGGCCCGCTGGTTGAGATCTTAGGAATGCAAGAGGACGCAGCAAAGTGCCAGGACAGGACGACATCCCGAGGACGGGCCTGACGGCCCGAATTCTCCTCGGTGGTGCAGTGTTTCTCGTGGCTCTCCTGGCGGGCGGGGGAATCCGGCTGGTCCACGAGGTCGCCTTCAAGCATCCCGTGGCCCGAGGAGCGTTTTGGCTGGCCGTGGGAGCCCTCCTCTGGGCGCTGTGGCGGGCTTGGCGGAAAGCCGGCGAGGTCGAGGTGTCCGATCGGCCCGCCCGAAAGGCTCTCATGGAGGCCCTTCGGGCAGCCGAGCAAAAGGGGTTGAAGGGCGGCGGCGGAGCCGCCCCGCCCCCTACTTCCGCACAGGGTCGGGCGCTGGATTCGAATCCGACCTCGAAGCCGAGGTCTCCACGCGAATCCGACGGGTCCCGATGAGGACTTCGAACGCTTTTAGTCGCGCGGCCACCGGGCCCAGTTCCGGGAACTTCTTCAGCAGATCGAACCAGACGTCGGAGAAGAGTTCCACCTTCTCGACATCGGGTAGTTCCTCCGGCTTCGCCGAAGTGATCGCGGTGTCTACCCACACCTTCCCCTTCTTCTCAAACGTCCTGCCTCCCACCCGGACGAGGCTTCCGTCCGGACGCGATGCATCATCCGCATCGAGGAGCAGGAACTTGTCCGCCTCCTCCTTGGCCAGCTCGGCGGGGGCCGCCTCGGCCATCTTCTTCGTCTGCAGACTTCGAATGACGGCACCTCGTCCCTGGCTGGCCGGAGGAGCTCCGAGAAACCCTCCTCCGGCGTTGGGGGTGGTCGCACGACCGAAACGATCCCTGCGAATGCTGCCCGAGTTGGAACCCGGAACCGGAGGGCCGGAGGGCCTGCGCCCCGCCACCTCATCCTCCGCCACGAGGAAAGAGGTGTACGGCGTGGCGATCCCGTACTTGATGCCCAATCGCTTCACCTCGTCCACGAGTTCCGACTTGGTGCCTTCGAGGCGAATGGTGTCCCATAGATCGGCCACCTTGCGTCGAGCCCACAGAACGGGGACGAAGTCCCTTCCCTTCGACTTGTCCACGAACCGGGCCTCGAAGACGAACTCCTTCGTCGCCGACCCGACCCGTCCCGTAAGCCTCACGACCGCGTTCCCTGAACCCGTGTATCGGCCGCTGACGAAAAGGCGGTCCCCCACGAAGAGATCGGGCAGTGTCCTCGGATAGATCTCGAAGGCCTTTACCCCCTCGATGGTGAGTTCCACATCCGCCAGGACGGGATGGGCCACTTTTTCGTAGAAGGAGGAGAGCTTCATTTCCAGGTTCTGCCCCGGAGTGACGTAATCTCGAATACCCCGGGATTTCTTCGTCAGAAGATCCAACAGCTGCACGTTGACGTCGAAACCGACGCCCAACGTGTAGATGCGAGCACCGACCTTGTTCTCGGCGACGATGGAAGCCAAGAGGGGTTTGGTGTTCGTCTCCCCCACCGTGGGCAACCCATCGGTCACGAAGACGATGAGAGGAACCCGCCCCTCGACGTCGCGCAGGGGAAGGAAGTGGATGGCATCGCGAAGTGCCGCCTGGATGTTCGTGCCGCCCTTCGCAGTGATATCGCCCACCCACCGCACGGCTTCGGCCACGGCCTCCTTGTCCGCTTTCAAGAGCGTCTCGGAGAAGGGGCGCGATTGGGCGGCAAACGTGACGATGTTGAAGCGATCCACAGGTCTGAGGCCCTTCAATCCATTGATCAGGGCCGCTTTCGCCTGCTCGATCTTCTGGTCGTCGCGCATCGAACCCGACGTGTCGAGGACGAAAACGATGTCCTTCGACACGACCGTCTCCTTGGAGAGATTCCGACGAGGCGCCAGCGTGAGCAGGAAGAACCCGCCGTCGCGCACGGTGTGCTCACTGAGCAGCTCCATCCCCAGCGGATCTCCGTTCAGCGCATAGAACAGATGGAAGTCTCGGTTCGTGAGGGAGGCGCCGCCCTCCAAGGAGACGAGGACTTCCCGGTCCCCCTTACGATGCTGTTCCACGGAGTGAGACGAAGAGAAGACCGTCCCGATGGGGCCGTTCGCGACGATCCTGGCCGTGAGCGTCACCTTCTTCGTTTTCTGTTCCTTGAAGGCTCTCCCCCGGAGAGGAAAAGAGTATTCGACGAGATTTCCGTCCTGTCGCAATTGCTCCACGTAGGCCAGCGAGACACTCACTGTTCCCCGTGCCGGGATCGGAAACACGCGAGCCTTGAACAGACCGTACCCGAAGTACTCCAACAACGCTGGATCCCTCCGGCGACGGACGATGCTCTCGTAGATGCGTCGTGCATCCTCTTTCGACATCAGCTCGCCTTCCATGGTCTTCCCGTTCACGGTCATGGAGAACTTCGTCACGGAGGCGCTTTCCGGAATCGGGAACAGATACGTTCCCTCCAGGCCGACGCCATTGGGGTTGTGGAAGGTCTGCTCCACCTTCGTCGTGGCGACGCCAGCCTCGATGGCGACGTCGATCCGCTGGTTCTCCACGGCGAGGGGCTTGATCGCAGGGTGACGAATCGGGCGGATGCGCTCCCCGTGAACGCGCAAATCCACGATGCCCTGCGACATGGCGCCGGAGGCTAAAAGAAGGAGGCAGAAAAACCCGGCTGACGAAGAAATGAGTCGCGATTTCATGGTGTCGCTCCTAGCTTCAGGTTCGAGGAGGGGAAACCGACGGCTGGTCGCCGAATCCGGTGCAGCCTCCCTCGAGACGATCCGTGACAGGACAACACTCTGGACGCAGGGGAAATCCCCGAGTTCCAAGAAACCGCGAGCCCCACTCGGGGGCCATGGGGACGAGGTTCAGAAGTCGCGTTCGGGCTTCGGCGTCTCGAGCTCGACCTCGATGGAGATCTCGTGGGGTTCACCGGGGAACCAGGAGCGGAGAGCCCCCACGAGCTTCTTCTGCTTGACTCCGTGGGAGGCCTCGGAGGAGAACTCAATGATGAAGGAGCGCGTGCGCTGCGAATCGCCCGCGCGTGTGCTGACTCGAGGCCCCGAGAAGAGGACACTGAGCGGCGAAGACAGACGAATCAGTCGCCGATCACCGTTCCTCGAGCGGAGGGCCTGACGGATGATAAAGGTGGCCCGCTGGCGGTTATCCAAGATGCGGCACCGAAGCCCCTCCAGGATGGGCGCCACGGTGTCGGCTTTCGCCAAGCGCAGCTCGAAAGGCATGGGATCATAAAGGCCCGCCAGCCGCCTGATTTCCGCGAGCTGTTCTTCCAAACCCTGATCGTTCGTAAGTCGTTTCAGTTGGGCCAGTCGCACTTCGGGTGATGCACTCTCGTCGGCGAGCACGGATTCCGCGGAGGTCACCCATCGGTGGCCCTCGCCCGCAAAGTGGTGAACGCGTGCCTTCCAATCACCGAGGCTCTCCCGATCCATCTGCTCCAAAACGAGGGCATCGGCCTCCACGGGAAACGCGTTCAAACTCTCCTGGATCACGTCGACGATTTCGGGAGTGCGAGCCGCGGCGCCGAGATCGGTGAGCGCCCCCAGATGGGCCAGGGTGCGATGGAACCGGCTGAGTCGCTGCCCCGCCGATTTCTTCGGAAGCCCCGCCAGGAGAGCATCCACCGGCTTCTCGTCGCTGTCGGATGAGACCTTCTCGGCAGAGATCCGAGATACGGGCTCCATGCCCTCGTCACGTCGCCCCAGGTCGAAGGCCAAGAAACCCACGCCGCCCAAGACGACCAGAAGACCTGCTGCGATCGCGGTCTTCGCCCAAGGGGAGCGACGGGGGTGCGCCCGAAACGCGACGGTGCTCGGCGGATAAGGGGCGGGCTTGTCCGTCTCCACGCCGGAGAGACAGCGCACGGCAAAGAACAAATCCGCGAATTCGCGCCAGGCTTCGGTACAGGCCTCGCAGCTTCGAAGGTGCGTCTGAAAACGCTCCTGTTGCTCAGACGGCATGCAGCCGTCGAAGGCCACGCTGAATCGCTCCCTGGCTCGGGTGCAATCCATCATCGGCGGACCCCTCCATCCATGGCCCGATACCGCTTGAGGCCCTGCTGGAAGTGTTCACGGGCCCGCGACAATCGGGAGCTCACCGTCTTGACGGGGCACCCCACGATCCGCGCAACTTCCTCGTACGAAAGTCCCTGCATGGCGCAGAGGACGAACACTTCTCTCAGCTTGTCGCTGAGGCCCCGAAGAACTCGCTGGACGTTTTCTTCCAACTCGCTCATCAGCGTCGCTTCGACGGGCCCGTGGGTCTCGGGCACGGACGGCTCCAGGATGGGCTTGTCGTCTTCCCCTTGGAGGCTCACCCGCGGCCGCTTGCGACGGAGCGAATCGATGGCCAAGTTTCTCGCGACCGTGTAGAGCCAGGTGACAAAGCGACTGCGAGGATCGAACGCCCGAGGATTCCTGTAGATCTTCAAGAAGACGTCCTGAGTGATGTCCTCGGCTGTATCTCTTTGTCCGACATAACGATAGACAAACGTAAGGATACGGTTCCGGTAGCGATTGTAGAGGGTCTCGTAGGCCTCGGAATCACCTTCCGAAACCCGAAGCATGAGGACTTCGTCGGAAGCCTCCTCAAGCGCGAAGGGGACGCCCGCCGCGGGCGGTGAGGAAATGGATCGGTGGATGCTGGACATGTCTCGAAAGATTCTACGTCCGAAGACCCGAAACTCCCCCCAATTTTCCCACCTCGCGCCCCAAGGGATCAGATAGAAAACCCATCGAAGGCGGCCACGGCGTCGATGACGCGATCTTGAGCCTCCACCGACAGTTGGGGGGACACGGGCAGGGCCAGGACTTCCTCGCATGCGCGTTCTGCTTCGGGAAGAGGGCCGTTGGTCTCTCCGACGCGAGCAAAGGCCTCCATGCGATGGAGTGGCTTCGGATAATAGATCTGAGACGCAACGCCCATCTGTTCCAGGTGTGCCCGCAGACGGTCCCGTTCGGGGCTGCGCACGACGTACTGATGGACCACCCAGGTCGTTGGCGTACCCATGGGTGGAAGACCCAGCGCACGGTCCAGTCCCCGATCGCGAAACGCACGGTCATACCGATCGGCACGGTGATACCGTTCCCGCGTCCACCTCTTCAGGTGACGGAGCTTGACGGAAAGCACGGCCGCCTGGAGCGCATCCATGCGAAAATTCCCCCCCACCATGACGCTATCGTAGGCCGAGATCTGGCCATGGGTGCGCAGAGTCCGCAACCGGCCGGCCATCGCCGGGTCCTCGGCGACCTGGAATCCCGCATCCCCCGCTGCGCCCAGGTTCTTGGTCGGAAAACACGAAAAACATCCCACTGCACCCAGGAGTCCCACGGGTTTCCCCGTCTCATCCCGGCCCAGCACGGCCTGAGCCGCATCCTCGATGATGGCGACATCGCCTGCTTGACACCAAGCGCGGCAAGCTTCCACGTCCGCGGTTCGCCCAAAAACATGCACGATCAAAAGCGCCTTGAAGTCTTCGGGATTCAAAGACGCCAGCCCAGCGGGATCGAGATTCAGAGTCACGGGGTCGATGTCGACGAAGAACGGCCGCGCCCCCAGCCTGGCGATGACGCCCGCCGTCGCGAAGAAACTGAAGGGCGTGGTCACGACCCGGTCACCGGGCCCCACGCCGTGCGCCATCAGCGCGGAAAGTAGTGCGTCGGTTCCCGAAGACACGGCGATGACGGACCCTTTCGGGAAACCCGCCTCTCGCTCCATGAGTGCCTCGAAGGCCTTCACCTCATCGCCCAGGATGAAACGGCCGTGGTCCAAGACCCTCTCGACGGCTTCCACAAGCTCGTCCTTGAGGGAGGCCGTCTCCCGGCGGATGTCGACGAACGGGACCTGACCGTCGTTCATGCCTCGATCTCCTCGAGGGCGTCCATGCTCCCGCGATAGGTCCGACGGCAAGCCCGGCACCGAAGGAGTTCCCCATCCTTGGCAAGGGCTTCGCCGCAGACGCACACATGACCCGACGGACGCGCGGGGACCCCCATCACCAGCGTGAACGGCGGCACGTCCCGCGTCACGACGGCGCCCGCCGCCACCATGGCGCTCCTCCCCACCGTGACCCCTGCTACGAGAGTCGCGTTCGCACCGAGCGTCGCGCCGGCCTCGACTCTCGTCAGATCGAAACGATCCTTTCTCGGAAACCGTGCCCGCGGTCGGCGCACGTTGGTGAAGACGACCGACGGACCGACGAACACATCCTCAGCCAGATTGACCCCCGCATAGACGGAAACGTTGTTCTGGATCCGGCACCCCGCACCGATCTCGACGCCAGGACCCACGAAGACATTCTGTCCCAGCACCACGTCATCGCCGAGGATCGCACCCGCCATGACGTGGGCGCCTCGCCAGACCTTCACTCGACGGCCAAGGGTGGCTCCCTGCTCCACGTCGGCATGGGGGTGGATATAAGGAGCATCGTTCATCGAGCCACACTCGCTGGCAAACCGCCCGGGAGGGCTGTCATCACTTCTTCTTGGCAGGCTTCTTCTTGGCTGTGCCCTTCTTGGCTGTGCCCTTCTTGGCGGGTGGATCGCCCTTCTTCGCCTTGGAGGGTTCCTTCTTGCCGTCCTTCCCCGGTTCCGACTTCTCTTCCTTGGCCTTTTCTTCAGCCTCGAGCTTCCGCTTCACCGCGGCCTCGACGTCATAGGCCCAGTCGTCCGGCATCGGAGCAACGGGGCGCGGCCACCACTGAGCCTCGGGCTTCTTGCCCAAGCGAGAGCGAATCCGTCCATAGAGCGGCTCTTCCTCCTTGTCGTAGACGATCTTCCCATTGACGATGGCCCACTGGACCATGGTCTTATAGTTCAGGATGTTGCCGTCGCACAGGATGATGTCCGCATCCTTTCCGACCTCGAGGGACCCCACGCGGTCGTCGATGGCGAGCATGCGAGCCGGCTGGATGGTGATGGCTTCCAAAGCCGCCGCCTCGGGCAACCCTCCGCGCACCGCCGCGCCGGCCTCGAGAGCCAGGGTGAGGATGTCATGACCGGATCCGCCATCCAGGTTGAGGCGTCCCTCGGCCGGAACGATGGACACCGGAACGCCCCGCTCGTAGAGAATCGCAGCGTTCTTCAAATTCGAACCCGTGAGGCGGTTCGTCTCCATGTCTTCGTCCTGCCGCACACGGGGGATGAGGATGACGCTCACACCGGCACGGCCCAGTTCATCGGCAACGGTCCAACCTTCCGTCGCCCCCCGTATGATGGCCTTGAAACCGAAGGTTCCAACGAGGTCCGCGATCTCACGCAACGAGTGGGCGTCCGTGGCGTTGAACATCGCCACCTGTTTTCCCTCGAGCAAGGGCAAAAGGCGCGCCGCGCTGCCGAGACTCCTCGTGCCGCTGGCGGAATTCCCCTTCTTAGCGGGCCCCTTCCGCTTCGTCGGCTTGGCGCCCTTGGAGGCGGCCTTCTTGGCCGCCGACTTCTTGGCCCTCAGGTAGTCCCTCGCCCTGCGAAAGTCGTCCCGGAGTTTCCTTTTGTCCCGAGGTCGTTTGGACGAGTACATGAGCCCCATGTACAGGCCCTCTCCCACGGTGGCTCCCTCGAGGGTCCCCGTGAGCAACTTGACCGCATTGGTGCCCACGAGCACGGTCGTGATGCCGTGAGCCAGCCCCATCACGGTGGGAAGTCCGTAGGGGTTGAGAGCATCGACCTGCTTTCCGCGCGGCGAGGGCAGGATTCCTCCCCCGTTCAGATGAACGAGACCCGGATACGCCCGAAAGCCCATGCCGTCCAGCGTCTCCACGTCCTTGGCGTCGCTAGGCGGCTCGACCTCGGGCCCCATGGCCAGGATCTTCCCGTTCTTGACGAGGATGCGGCTGTAGCGCTGGACGGGGCCCACGACCGGAAAGATGTGGATGTTCTTGACGAGAAGCCACCTGTCCGGCTTCTTCTCGTCCTTCTTGTCTTCAGGCTTCTTCTCGGACGAAGCGCCGGCCCTCTGGGGCACGCCCTTCGGCGGATTCTGCGCAAGTGAAACGACGCTCAGGCTCAAGACCAAGGTCAGCAGCGGAATGATTCGATGACGCATTTCAGCGGATTCTCCGAGTGAAGGGGATCAGTTCCCCGCGAATCATGACCTTCTCGACGCGGGTGTCGAAGGCAAGGGGGTCGCCGCTCAAGAAGACGAGATTCGCTTCCTTGCCCTTCTCGATGCTTCCCAGTCGGTCCGACATGCCGAGCATCTCCGCGGGATGAAGCGTCACGGTCTTCAGAATCTCCTCGCGAGGAAAGCCATACCGCACCATCCTGGCCAGCTTCTCGAACATGATCGCGTACTCGCTCCAGCGCGACTGCTCGGGCAAGTACACCACCTTGCATCCGGCGCGGAAGAGCTTGAGGCCCAGGTTGTACTGGTCGCGCGTGTACGGGTAGTGATTGATGTTGGGAAAGAGGGCCACGAGGGCCTTCTCCTTGCCGAGGGCCTCCGCGATGAGGTTCACATCGGTCTCGGGTGTCACCGAAAACGGACTGTTCTTGCCCACGACACCGTTGAAGATTCTGAACGAGTGGGCGAAGGGTTCCTCTTCGAGGAAGGTGCGAAGGTGCTCATAGCAACCCGCGGGCGTGATCGACACTCCCCAGGAGTTGACCTGGTTGCGCCCGAACTCGATGATCGCCGTGACCCCCTTCTTCTTCTCGATCAAATCCACCAAAGGACGATAGAGAGGGTTGACGGGGGGCGCCTTGAACGTTGCGTCCTTGGCCTTGGCCGGCTTTTTGATCTCGAGCGTCCCGCTCTTCGGCTTCGGTTTCGGCTTCGGTTTCGGAGACGGCTTGGGCGCGGGCTTGGGGGCCGGTTTCGGAGACGGCTTCTTCTTCGCCTTTTGCTTCTTCTCCCAGGCCTCCCGCGCCTTGCGGATCTTCTCGATCTCCGCGTGCGCGGATTTGAACGCACGCACGAGGTTGCTCTTGTCCGATCGAGGATCGTTCATCGTCATCTTGATGGGACCCTCGGCCGTGAGGGTCATGGCCTGCGTATCCTTGCCTGACGTGCGAACGACCAGCTCACGTCCGGGGATGGGGCCTCCGCGGGGGTCCAGTCCCAAAGTCGTGTAACCGAATGCAAGGAGAGGTTCGAATCGATCCCCATCGATGAACAAGTCCTCACCGAAGGTCTGATTCGGTTTGACTCCTCTGCCTCCGTTGAGGTTGACGTAGGCGCTCACCGGATCGATCAGTCCGGGCATGACCACGGAATTCGGGACATCGATCACGTGGGCCCCGAAGGGATAATCCACGTTCGTCCCCACCGCTTCGACGATTCCGTTGCGAATGACGATCGAAGCGTTCTTCAGGGTTTCCCCGCTGACCGTGATCACGGTTCCCGCCTTGACGACGGTGAGGTTGCCGTTCGACTTGCTCTCCTCCTGGGGCGTCATGCCCGGGAGCGCTCCCGCAAGACCGAGCAGCAACCCCACGAGGACCAGTTGTAGCCGCTGGCGAGTCGAACGATGTACAGCCAAGATTCTCATACTCGGATTCCTCAATCGGGCGCTCAATAGAGCCGCCTTCCACTCGCCTCGTACACCACCCGTCCCAAGGCGAACACGCGCTCAACGCCCGAGCGGCAATCGAACGGATCCCCGGTCCAGGCCACCAAGTCGGCGTCGCGACCAGGCGCGATGATCCCGATCCGGTCGTCAACGCCCAGAATCTCGGCCGCCGTTTTCGTCAGCCCCTCGAGGGCGGGATAGGTTTGCCATCCATACTTGACGCTCAACGTCCCCTGAAGTCTCAGGTCTTCCTGAGGGAGGACACCGGCATCCGTATTGAGGCCCACCTTTCGCAGCCCGGCGTCCCACCACTTCCCGGCGCAGGAGTTGATCGTGCGGTCTTGTTCGTCCATCCACCAGACACGCGGTCCGACGATGGCGTAGACCTTGCGCTCGATGGCCAAAGCGGCAGCCTTGTACGCGTCAAAGGTCCCATGGTCGATCATGAGCTTCATGCCGAACGTGTCGTGCAGCATCGTCATGGACTTGGACACCACCTGGAACATCTGGGTGTGGACGCTGGCCGGGATGAGCTTTCCGAAGATGAGGCGAAAATCCTCCCACCTTTGATCGTAGGCCGGACGAGTCTTCGTGACTCCCGCCTCAAAGTCGCTCCACCGCTTCCAGTAGCGCCTCGCCTTCACGAGGGTCTGACGGAGATTGTAGTTCATGTAGGAGCGCCCCTTGCCGAAGTACCAGCGCTCCGGGTTCCCGGCTTGGGCGATCTTCAACGAGCCCGGTGAACGCATGACGGCCTCACCGATGGTACGAGCTCCGTGGCGAGCGATTCCACCGAAACCGCTCAGGTTCGTTCCGGACCCAGGGATGAGGAGCGCCGTCGTGACGCCTCCGGCGATGGCCCGGTTGTTGTTGAAGGTGTCCACCTGGATGAGGTCCCCGGCCCGAAGTCCCGGGTTCGTCAGCCAAACGTAGTCGTGGAGATCGCCGCTCTGGTTCGTCGCCGTATGACTGTGGCAATCGATGAATCCCGGAAGAACCCAGTGGTTCGAGTGATCCATGACTTTGTAACCGTCGGGAATCTTCGCTCCCTTCTCGGGAACGATCCTCTCGATCTTCCCATCCGCAACGAAGATGATGACGTGATCCAGGACGCGGTTTTGGTCATCCATCGTGAGGACCTTGCCGGCCCGGATCGCGTACTTGGGCCGTGCGAGGGCATCGCCCTGCGCCGTCGCAATCGATCCCACCGCGTATGCCAAAACGCCCAAGAACATCAACCAGCGTCGAACCATCACTTCACCTCCCTGCCACGTACGAAGACTCTCAGGAGTCGGCTGCGTGCGTCGAGCGGATCGCCCGAGAAGACGAGTACGTCTCCATCCCTCCCCTTCTGGAGAGAGCCGACTTTGTCCTCCATCCTGAGGATGCGGGCCGCATCGTAGGTGAGTGCCCGCAGCGCGGTCTCCGGCCCGAGTCCCGCACGGACGGCGCCGCGCACGAGTCTCAGCAATTCAGAAGCGCGCCAAGTCCCTCGGCTGCCGAACGCCAACCGATGCCCCTCCCGCTCCAAGAGAGCCGCGACGAACGTCCGCCTCCCCTTCTTCTGCAACTCCACGAGAGCATTGTCATGGATCACGGCGAGGCCTTCGGGAACGCGGTCGAGAATGGGAAGGAGCGGCTTGGCTCCCTCCAGGACGAACTCGAGACCGTACCGTTTCATCACATCCGCCACGGCGAGCACCTGGCCGGGCGTCGACACGCGAATCACGAGTCCCACGCTTCCCGCAAGCACTCCGCGCCAGGGCTCGAGCTTCTCGTCCTTCTTGGGCGCCTTGGGCTTACCCGGAGCGACCGCCACGGGCGTGGGAGCGGTGCTCGCTTTCACGGTGATCTTCGGAGCGACCTTCGCCGTGCGCTTGGCCTCATAGTCCATGCTGACGAACGAGCCGATCTTCACGGTGCCCTTGAGGTGATCCGCCGGTCCGAGCTTGGCGTCAAGAGTGGGCTTGCCGAACGGAGTCTCCACGTCGATGTCGAGGTGGAGACTTCCCTTCTCGAACGTACCAGTTACGTCGGCTTCGACGTCGCTGTCGACGGGGTTCGTCACCGTGCCCGACACCTTGGTCCCGTCAAGGCGGACCTTGAGCACGACGGGGAGAGGTTCGGGGAGGGGGCCGCCCTTCAGGGTGCCCTGCCATGTGCCGCTGAGGGCGTCCTGGGACTCCTTGCCCTTGGCATTCTTGGCGGGCTTCTTCGCAGCGGGCTGCTGCGCGGCCGGCTTTTTGATCGCGGGCTTCGGCGCCACTTCCCCCTTCTTCCATTTCTCGAGGGCCGCCTCATAGGCCTTCCACTTGTCGTCGTAGGATTTCGCTCGCTTCAATTGCCCGTCCAGGGACTTCGCAGCCTGGCTCCTGGTCCCTCCCACCTGGATCGCGACGGCAGCCAAAGCGTCGGTGACGGGATCGCTTCCGTCCTCGAACGACGTCTTCACGGCGATCATTCGCACGCCCTGAAGCGACGCGCGACTCGGCCCGACGACCGCCGTCGTGACGCCGTTCACCGCCGCGCGCCGAGCCGCCGGTGTCGTGGTTCGAAAAACGGAAGAGTAATCGACATCCGGTCCGACCACGGTTGAATCCCCCTCCAGCCCCACGGAGCCGAAGGCGTCGATGAAGCCGGGGGTCACGACGGCGTCGGGCCCCGCATCGACCACCCGCGCACCGGCGGGGATGGGCACCGCCCGCCCGCAAGCCACGACGCGCCCCTTCTCGATGAGCACTTCGCCGTTTTCGATCATGCGTCCGGTTCCGTCCAGAATGAGCCCGGCGCGCACGACGAGAGCGCGGTCGACCTCGCCATCGATGTCCCAGGCCTGGCGGCCCCGCACCCAAACCTTCTGCACGTGACTCCGACTGGAGAGCGGATCGCCATTGACGGCGATGAGATCCGCATCCTGGCCAGGAGCTATGCTTCCTATGCGCGCCCCCAATCCGAGGAGTCTCGCGGGACGCGACGTGACCGCCTTCAACGCCGCGACCGGCGGCATCCCCGCCCCGACAGCCTCCGCCGCGGAGAGCAGCAGGTCGTCGACGCGGCCCCCAAGTACGACCTTGACGCCGCGAGCTTCCAGTGCGGCGGCGGCTTTCGCGTCACCCCTCCAGGGCTTGACGGGATCGTAGCTCGTCCGTTCGGGCTGAAAGAGGTCGTTGTCCACGTCGACGACGACCGGGATCTTCGCCGCGGCCAAAGCGTCGGCCACGAGGTGAGCCTCTTCCGCTCCCGCGATGTAGGCCTTGACCCCCGTCGCGCGCACGGCATCGATGACCTGCAGGATGTCCTCCGCCCGGTGGGCGACGAAGCGCAGCGGTCGACCGCTCTCGAGAAACGCCTTCAACGCCAGCAACTGACGCATCTCTTCGCCGGTGGATGGCCCCGGCTCCACGGCCCGCGCCTTCGCGATGACCCTCTTCAGGGCAACGATTCGGCCCATCCGGGTTTTGGGACGCCTGGGCGTCGAAGGCGGGTACGGCACATCGTTCGACGACGGAAACGGGATGTCCACGAAAGGAGGCTCTCCGCGCCCCGCCTTCGCGGTGAAGAACACCGACAGGTCGGAACGCCCCACGAGGACGCGCGACTCCGCGGGCTCGGCGGCCATCCGCACGACCGCGCCTACGCCCCCCACGAAGCGAACTTCCGGCACTCCGATCCGCCCCGCCGTGACGCCGTGGCGCCATTCGGAGCGAAAGTCCGCGTACGGATTGAACTTGTCTCTCGCCAGATAGCGAGGCCCGAGTTTCTTCGGATCACGTCCCTTGAAGGCATCGAGGTCCATGGACACGAGGCCCGGAAGAATCGAGGCCTCGCCGAGGTCGATGACGGGGATAAGACCCGGGTCGAGAGGCCCGGTTCCGACCTTGGCGATCCGCCCATCACGGACGAGCAACCACCCGTTCTCCACGTAGCCCTTTTCCGGATTCCCCGGCTGCGCCCCGTCCTTGCGCTCGACGGTTCCCTCGTGCAGGAGATAGATCCTCCTCGCCTTGAGGTAGTACGTGGTCGCGTCATCGGGTCCGCGAACGCCCGCCGAAGGACTCGCCACCATCGGAGCGGTCTGCATCGCCAGGCAGACGAGGGCGACCAAGACTCCGAGTGTTTTCATTCGGCCCATGCTGATCGTCCTCACTGTCCCTGACCCGCGGCCGACTTCTTCACCGCTTTCGATTCGGAGGGCTTGCCACCCTTCTTCTCCGTCGACGTCTTCGCGGGCTTGGATTCCGACGTCTTCTCGGCCTTGGCCTTCTTGGCCGCCTCGGCCCGACGCTCGCGCTCCTTCGTCTCGTAGACCCCTTCGAGGAGGTCACGCAAGCGCTTGTCCTTGGATCTCTCGTAGACGGGAATGCCCTGAATCCAGACCGAATCCACCCACGTCGTGAGGTCGAGCGGATCTCCGGTGAACATGACCAGATTGCCATCGCGCTCAGCCGCCAGTGCCCCCACGCGCTGCTCCATGCCGATGGCCTTCGCCGCGTTCGAGGTCACGGCCGACAGGGCCTCCGCTCTCGGGATGCCACCGCGCATCAGACGTGCAGCGGTCGCCCAGGGGTCGACGAATCCGCCCACGGCAAAGGGAATCTTGGCCTTCGCGAACGCCTGCGGCGTGAAGGTGTCATGCAATTCGCCGGAGATGCGATCGGCTTCGGTGAAGACGAACGCGCTTTTGGGAATGATGATGGGCCGCGCCAGGCCCTTCAGCAGCTTCGCCGCCTTGAAGGTGTCGCCCGCGAGGACGAAGGTGCAGGTCTTCTCGAGACCTTCCCGCTTGACGAACGCCAGGGCGGGAGCGACCTCCATCGCCCGGACGCAGTAGATATAGGCATCGAGACGGCCTTCGCGCAGACGGTAGAGATTGCGATAACGGTCACTCATTTTCTCGAGAGAGATCAAAGGGCGGCCCCGCTTTCTAGCCTCCTCCGGACCGACCTTGAGCTTCTCCCCCTTCTTCTCCAGATCCGCCTCGTAGAGCTTCTCCGCCAAGTCGTCCAGATAGCGGTCGAGATCATCGAACGCCTCCCGCAACTGGGAGTACTGGACAGCATGGTCGTACCCACCCTTCGGAGCAAAGTTGATCCGGAGGCCGCCGTCCGCTCGGACGGTCATCTCCTCCACTCGCAGCCCCACGGGAATGAACATCCGCGAGACTCCGCTGATGACGCAGTTGGGTCCCTGGGAAACATGCAGGGTCGTCGTGCCGTTCCTGAGCGCGATCTCGAGAGCACGATCCGACGGATCGAACGCGTCGTACACCTCGACGAAGGGAGTCAGGTCGAGGGTCTCGTTCGGCACGTCAAGCCCCCTCACGGTCATGGGATCGACGGCACCGGGGTAGATCGTTTTTCCCGCAGCGTCCACGACCCAGGCGTCGAAAGGACGCTCGAGCTTTTCGCCCATGGCGGTGATGCGGCCGTACTCGATGAGAATCTCGCCTTTTTCGAGGACCTTCCCGGACATCGGAACGATCTTCGCACCCGTGATCAGCACCTTCTCATGGGTCTGAGCGGTGAGTGCGCTTCCGAGGACGAGGGTCAGCACGAGGGAGAGGACGCCGAGTCGGCTCCCTCCCTTTCGGTTCATGATCGATGCATTCATAGGTTTCTTCATCTTCCGGGGATCTCTCAATCGATCCGAGCCTCGTAGGACTCGCCGCTCACGAAAATCTTCAACATCGGGCTGGTCGCACCGAACGGAGCTCCGCCCCACACGATCAGGTCCGCATCCTTGCCGGCCGTCACCGTTCCCACCCGGTCGGCGACCCCGAGCAACTTGGCCGGAGTGACAGTCACAGCCTGGAGGGCATCCTCGAAGCTCAAGCCGTGGCGCATGGCCGTGCGCACCTGGGCGGCCAGACCGTAGGCGCCGCGACGGCTTCCAGCGGTCAGGGCAACGGGGATCTTGGCTTTGCGGAGAACAGTCGCCGTCGTCGGACGCCCTCGCACGCCGCGGCCGGAGCGTCGTCCAAACAAGCCGACCGACCGGCGGCGTGGGGGGGCGCTGAGGGGCCCCAGAATGACTGCGGTCTTGGCCTCCGAAAGCTCGGAGATGAGGCGCCAACTCTCGATGCCGCCCTCGAATATGAGGGGGAATCCGAATTCCTTCGAAATGCGCAGGCCCGTCGCCATCTCGTGCTGCTCGTTCCCTCGCACTCTCAGGACGAGCTTGCGGTCGAGAGCCGCTGCCAGAGTTCTCATGTCATCGTCCGCGGCCAAGGCGCGCGGATCCCGTGCCATCAAGTCGCGAGCCCGCCCCAACGCCTCGCGGGCAACGAAATTCACTCCCATCAGACTCGTCGGGAGTCGGGTGAAAAGACTGTGCCCCGACGAACGGGGCCCACCGTTGCCAGCGGTCGGACCGTGAGTGAGATTCATCTCGGGAGACCCGGCGCGGATGAGGACGCGATTCGTCGAGGACCTGCCGGTCTTCACGACGGCGATCGCCGGTCCGATGACACTGGTCTCGGGGCCCGAAGCCCCCACCGTTGTGACCCCCTCCCGGGCCAGCAGCTCGAAACGCCGATCCGTCAGGTCCAGGCAGTCCAGCACTCGCGCCGACGGAGTGACCTCCGTGGCTTCCGGGTTCGAGCGCGCAATCGTCAAGCCGGTGGCCGCCGCGTCGATCATCCCGGCCGTGATTTCGCCGTGCGGGAACGCCAGCTTGCGGGTGCCGCTGGGCGTCTTCAGCGCCTTCCCCACCGCCAAGATCTTCCCCTTGTGGATGAGAACCTCGCCGGGGGCATAAACGGTGCCGTCGCCCTGATGGACCTTCGCGGCCTTCAGGAGAATCGGACGTTCCTGGGCAGTCAAACCGGCTGCCGCCAAGAGGAGCCCGAGCCATGTGCAAAGAACCCTGAGGGTCATCAGTTGCTGCCTCCCATTCGATAGATGCGTCGCCCGCCGACCCAGGTTTCGTGGACTCGCGACGCCGGGTCGAGGAGATCGCCGTCCAGAACGATGAAATCGGCGTCCATGCCCGGGGCCAGATCACCCAGTTTTCCGGAGCAGCCGGCGGCCTCCGCCGCTCGAGCCGTGAGCGCCTGGATCGCCTCCTTGCGTCCAAGGCCATTCCTCACGGCGAGCCAAGCACCGAGTCGCAGAGCATCCGGAGCGATCTTGGGCACGTCGACACGAAAGACGATCCGGCCTCCCGCCGCGGCCAGGTCCCTGGGCACAAGGAGGTCCGCCACGGAGTCCGCGTCGGTGGGGGCATCGAGGAGAAAAAGCCCCCCCTTCGCCGCTTTGATCTCGGGAATCGCCCGACGGATGGCGCTCTTGGGCGCGTGGAATGCTGGAGAAAACTTGAACTTCGCAGCGAGGCTCAAAGCGCGCTTGAGCGCGGCCTCGCTCTCCGTCCTGAACACAGCGGGTCGCTTGGCTCCCAACAGTTCGGCCAAGGGTCCGCTCTCGCCGCTTTTCTTGGCGGAGCCGAGGGCGCCTTCCAACAGCTCGACGGCCTCGGCGAACGACGTGGGGCGCCTCGCCCGCTCGTAGACCGTTGCTCCGAGGGCGAGGACCACGGGGGCCGCTCGGTCGACGATGCGCGAGTCTCCCCCGGTCTTGACCACGACGCCTACCCCCGACACGACGTTCTCGGGGTCGGGGAGAAGGACCGTCGACGTGATTCCAGAAGCTGCCAGCAGCTTCCAGTCCCTGTGGTCCGGGATGAAGGAATCTCTCGCTCGGCTCTCCAGGTCGACCGCATCTTCGTTTTCGTTGAGATCGTAGGGAGCGCTCGCATGCGAGCCCACGTCGACGAGGCCGGGCGCCAAAGTGAAACCCGAGCGTTTCACGACCTCGTATCCGTTGGGAATCTCGACGTCACCCAAAGCCACGATGCGGCCGTTGTCGATCAGAAGAACAGCGGGCTTGACCACCTGTCCGTCGGCACGAATCACCGCGTCGGCGACAACGGCGACCTTGTCCTGAGCCGTGACGGAGATGGCCAGGAGCAAGACGGCGACGGCCGATCGGATGGAAGCATTGAATCTCATGGTCGGGGAATTCCTCATCACTTGCTGAAGACGGGCTTGCCGTCGATGTAGACCGACTCCACGCGGCTCGTCGGGTCCAGGGGATGGCCCGACCACACGACGAAGGCAGCCTTCCTCCCCGGCGCCAGTCGTCCAATCTTGGCCCCCACTCCCAGGATGTCCGCCGCGTTGGCTGTGACGGCTTCGAGGACGTCGTCGCGATCGAAACCGGCCGTCGCGGCCTGGCCGGCACGGGCCAACAGAGCGAGAGTCGCCCGACCGTTTCCTCCGAGGCTGGCGAAGGAGACAGGGACCCCCTTGGCCTTCAGCACCGCGGCGTTCGTCGGCGAGAAACGACCTCGCGCATCGGTGGTGGATGGGCTCGTGGAGCGCGGGCGAGGGAAAAAGAACGTGCGCCCGCCGAAATGCACGGCTTGACCGCTTTCAGCGCCGGAATCCTTCTTCTCCTGACGAGGTTTGCGAGGCCAGGGATTCAAGAGGACGGGCACGCCCGCCTCCGCGATCGCATCGGCCACGAGGTAGCCCTCGGTCACGCCTTCGAGCACGGCGTCGAGGGGATATTTTTTCAGGATCTCGAGAACGGCCACGATATCGGCCGCTCGATGGACTTCGATCCTCACCTTCAGCTTGCCCTTCAAGGCGGAGAAGATGCGCTCCTTGTCGGGGTCGCGCCTGGGCCTGCGGGGTTTCTTGGGAGCGGCCCCCGACTTGGAGGACTTGCTCTTCCCGTTCTTCGCGGACGGGCTCTCGAAGGAGGGAGCGACGGTCGAAAGACTTGCTGGCTCAGTGGGAGCGAACTCGAAGAAGTCCCATCCCTCCTCGTGAGAGTGGGTCTTCTGCTTGCCCTCGAGCGCAGCCCCGCATTCGGGGCACACGGCGACCTCGAGTGAGGAGAAGTCCAATGGTGGTCCCAGTTGCGGGGTACGCCGCCAAGGTTCGGTCCCGTCGTCCGGGAACGTGGGGCGAGGTTGGAGGAGTTCGGCGGGCGGGATCGGATAGGGAAGCACGTCGACGGGGCGTCCGTCGCTCAGGGCCTTGGCGACCAGGGCGGCGGGGGTGACCCAAACCGGCCAGACGGCATCGCGCACTTCGGCGGGAGCGGCCTCGACGGATCGGGGTGGGCGGCGACGAGGGGTACGCCGTCGGGCGGGAACCCGCTTCTTCGACGGCTCGGATTTCGGCTTTTTCGACTTTGACTTGTCGTCCTTGCTCTTGGGCTGTTTCTTGGCCCATTCGGCAAGCTTCTCTTCGTACTCTTTCAACGCCTTGCGGTATTTCTCCCAGGCCTCGCCGTAGCTCTTGGCGGACTTCAGTTCCTTCTCGAACGCCGCAACGCTGAGCATGCGAGCAAGGGGGCCGCCCTTGTCGGCCACGCGAACCTGCAAGGCCGACGTCCCGTCAACGACCCAGGCCGAAGCATCGTCGCCCGGCTCGGCCGGCAGGCGGATCGCCGAGCCACGGCCGCCGAATCGAGATCGGGAGGGATAGCGCAGGAAGACGTAGCCGATCCCCTGCGCCAGGGCGTCTCGCTCGGGGCGGACGTCAAAAGGGTCCAACAAGTCGGTGACGTCATGACGAGGACGCGCGCTGGAGTTGTTCCCGATGCGCCCCGGCGTCCCTCCCAGCGCGCGGTCGATCCCGAGCACCGAGGAGGCGTCGATCAACACGGGGGTGATCCACTTTCCCTTGGCGTCGACGCGCGTCGCATCCGGGCGATCGGGAATCTCGACGCCGACATTTCGAATCTTGGACCCGGAGACCAGAAGCCCCGCGTCCTTCACGAATTTTCCGTCGATGAAAACGGCGGCGCCGTCGAAGAGCGTCTCCTGGGGGCCGAGCCCCGACTGAGCACTCGCTCCCATGGCCGCCACGAGAACAAGAAGAAAGAGGAGGGGGGCGCTCGGTCGCTGAGCCGAGGCCGATCCGTCGTTCGTCGTCATCGAGATCCCTCTATTGAGTCGCGGATACGTCGCGGGCGAATCTTCTACGCCCAGGCGAAGGGCATTCTTTCCGTCGGGATTTCCTTGCCTCAACGGAGAACCCTCCGCCCCGCATCCATGGGGATCAGAGGATAGAGTCTCGCCGGAGGTTCATCAAATGGCGCCGGTTTTGGGCTCGTCGCGCCCGGATTCGGCGTGGGGATGGGCCACGACGACGTGAGGGCGCCCACCGAGGGTCGTCAAGAAGAAATGGGCCGGAGTCCTTCCCCTGGATCTCAATCCCTTCAGAAACTGCTCCGGCGAAGGCCCGCGGCCGCAGCGGGTGGCCGTGAGCGGTCCCAGGGCCGAATCGTTCACGAGAGCTTGGACCTTGCGACGGGACGCGGTGGTGACCGCCAGGATCGGCATGGACTTGAACGCGGGATGACCCAGGGCCTCGTCGCTGGTATACAGGCGCTGATCGTCGTCGAGGGGCAAAACCCCCAATTCCGCGGCCAGCCCCCCCGCGAGACCGGAGCGCGCAACAGCCGGGTCGGGGCGATGGACGAACGCCCCCGGAGCGGTGACGGGAAGGACCGTGTCCCGAGGACCTTCCCACTCGAACCCGCGGTCGGGCAGCGCAACCCGTCGACGGCCGCGCGCCAGGTCTCCCATCCAAAGCACGACTTCTTTCAATTCCCGGCCGATCGAGACGAACTCCAGCTCTCCCAGATCCCCAACGAGGTCGGTCGGCACAGCCGGAGCGAGCTTGACGGCGAGACCTTCCCATCGGCCTTCGTTGAAAAAACGACTGAGAAGCGAAAGGGGTGGCGATCCTTCTTCGGGGTCCGAAATCCTTCGCCCTCCCGGACGCCGATCGGGATCACAAAAGGCCCAATCCGTCTCGGGCACACCTTCCTCGATGTGGGCTCTGATCGTCAGCGCCGGGTTCGGGGTGCGGGAGAGGTTTTCCCGCAAGAGAATCGCCAGCCCCGGATCTCTCTCGACGGCGACGACGGGACCGTTCTCGGACAAAGCCAGCGCGTCGATCCCGAGCCCCGCACCGAGGTCGGCGATGGGGCCCAAGCCCTGGAATCGGCGGGCCCGCCAGGAGGCCGCCAGCGCGGAAGAGGACTGGGCGGCGCCCCGCGCCGTCACGAAGAGCCGGTCGCCGGAGGGGTGCCGGCGCATGAGACTCATCCGTCCCCGCGCCTGATCGACGAGAGCAGCCGCCTGCCAGGACGGAAGAGTCTTGCGGAGCCTGCGCAACCGCCGATCCCAGCCGCCCTCCATCGTGTCCAGATCACGGGCGAGGCTTCGCCCCTCGGTCGAAACGAGAAAACGTGCGGAGCGCTCTTCCATCGGTCATCGACCACGCGACAAGGAGCGACGCCAATCCCTCTCGACGTCGGCGAATCCCACCCCGAAGGCCTTGCGGAAAAGCTCATCCAGAGCCGAATCCCAGTGGATCTCGCGCGATCGCCCCTGCTTGTGCTGAGGAGCGTTGACCACGACGTTGAACCACCGCCACATCTCGTGGAACTTGTCGAACCCATAGGTGTCGATGAGATAGCGGACGAACGAGGCCCCGATTCCGAACTGATCGAACTTGCGTTGGAACTTCTGAAGCGTCTCGATGCTGGGCAGATGGCCCGCTTCGTAGAGCGCCGCGGCACGGGCATGAGGGTTCTTGAAGTCACCGGCCATGTAGGCGCAAAAGCCCTCGACCATCAGCACCGAGATGGGACGCGAACCTCCCCAACGCGCGGCCAGCTGGTGGGCGATCGCATGCTTGGGTCCATAGTCGCTGTCCAGGGCCACATAGGACAGCCACCAGGAATAGTCCCACCCGTGCGCCGTCTTTCGACCCGTCTTGACGCTGCACTCCCCGTCGTCCTCGAAGATGTACAGATGCCAGGGCTCCGGCATCGGCATCCCCAGTTTGGCGACGGCCATTTCCAGGAAAGCGTCCAGAGGTTCAGCGAAGGCTTTCTTGGCGGCACTCCCCTCGAACTGCCGTAGATGGGGAGAAAAATGCAAGTACAGCCGCCGCGAGTCGTAGCGGGGCCACTCCTCCAGAGCCAACATGTCGCGAATCATGCGGAGGCCTCGGTCTCCCGACTTCCGATAGGCCTTGTTGCCCTCTTTGCGGATGAAGACGAAACCCTTGCGGGCGTCCAACCACTTACCGTTCAACAGGTCGATCCGAGCGATGTTGAGGCGGGCGGAATGCTCCACGTTGTCGCGGAGCCAAGGGAGCTTCAGCATCTCCTCGAAGACGGCCCGGGCCTCTTTCCGCCGTCCCTGATGAAAATAGAGTTGCCCCAGGAACTGCCGCGCCTTGATGTGCTTCGGCATCGACTTGATGGCGGCCAAGAAGAGGTCCTCCGCCTCCTTCATGGCGCCGATCTTCCACTTCATGTTGCCGTAGGTGGTGAGCGTCGGGGCGTCCGGGCCTCGGTCTGCGAGGATCTCGTCATAGAGGGCGAACGCCTCGTCGAAGCGTCCCTCGACGTGGAGCTTGCGGGCGCGATCGAAGCGTTTGTCCACCGGGGCGTCGGGATCGTCCCACTCGGGCGATCCCATGGCCGGCTCCCCATCTCCCTGTCCGTAGACCGCGGAGAGCCCCGGTCCAAGCAAGACGAGGACTACAATCCATCCCAGGAATTGTCGCGTCATGGTGCGGGAACCTCCGTATTGCCCATCGTTGCCGTCGCGAACCCCCATTGTGGGTCCGACCCGGCGCTCAGGACAACGAGGAAGGGGAGAAAAATGGTGGCCGGGGCCAGAGTTGAACTGGCGACACCGTGATTTTCAGTCACGTGCTCTACCAACTGAGCTACCCGGCCACCTGAGCCCGCCGAAGTCGGCGAGCAAGGATGGGGATTCCCACCCGAGGCGGCCGGATGCTAAACAAGCCGGGCTCAGGTATCAATCTTTCCGCAGCGGTTTTTCCCCGCCGCGCCCCTCGGCTTGGTATCGAAGCAGCTCTTCCCGATCCTGCTCGATCCTCGCGACGAGAGCATCCAGGGAGTCGAAACGCCGCTCATCCCGGATTCGCATGAGGAAGATCACCTCCAGGTTCTTTCCGTAGAGATCGCCCTCGAAATCCAGAAGATGGGCCTCGACCACCGGAAGCGTCCGCCCCGGATCCACCGTCGGGCGGCAGCCGATGTTCAATAGCGCCAAGTGACGCTCACCGTTCAGGCGAGCGATGGCACCGTAGACGCCGTTGGGAGGAAGGAGTTCGTGATCGAGATCCAAATTGGCCGTAGGAAACCCGATCGTGCGCCCGCGGCCGTCCCCCCGCACGACCTTCCCGAAAAGTGAATAGGGCCGGCCCAGCATCCGGGATGCGGCCTCGAGGTCTCCACGTTCGATGGCTTGTCGAATCGCCGTGCTGGAGAGGATCTCCGTCCCAACGCGGATTTCCTCCGCATGTTTCACCTCGAAAGAGAATTCGTCACCGTGGGCGATGAGAAAATCGGCCCCGCCCTCGCGATTCCTCCCGAATCGGCAGTTGTGCCCGAGAACGACCACACGGGCGTGCAAGATGTCCTCGAAGACCAGATGGGCGAACTCCGCGGCCGGCATCTGTTGAAGCCGCCGATCGAAGTCGAGGGCCAGCACGTGATCCACGCCCAATTCCTCAAAGAGCCGAAAACGATGCCGGATCGAGGTGATGAGCTTCGGCGCCCGCCCCGCAATGATGGCCCGCGGGTGTTGGACGAAGGTGACGACCACCGAGGCCAGCGCTCGTTCGACGGAGAGGGTGACGCATTCACGAATGACATGGCGGTGTCCCACGTGAACGCCATCGAACACTCCCAGCGTCGCCACGGTGGCCCCGAGACGTGCCGCCCGCGCCTCGTCGAAGGATCGGTAGACCTTCACCCGTCAGGTCCCGAGGATCTCGTAACGCTCCTCGAGATCCCTCAACTGGGCCTTGGCGGCGATCCGATCCGACGGTCGCATCTTGAAGACGAAGAGCTTGCCGTCCAAATGATCGATCTCGTGTTGAAGGATGCGGGCCAAAAGATCCTCGGCGTCAAGAGTCTGCTCGGCGCCTTCGAGGTCGGTGTAACGCACTTCCACACGTGGGTGCCGCAGGACCTGTCCCCAGATCCCGGGGAAGCTGAGGCAACCCTCCTCCCCCCACTCCTTTTTGCCCTTGTAGCGGGTGATTTCCGGGTTGATGAGAACGAGTTCATCCTCGGGATCATCGCCCGGCCGTACCAAGATGAGGCGGATTGAGAGTCCGACCTGGGGAGCGGCCAGCCCGATGCCTTTCTCCAGCTCCATGACCTCCCTCATGCCCTCGACGATGTCCTCGATGTTGTCGGGGATCTCGCCCACGGGGGCGGCGGGACGCTTCAAGACTGGATCCGGGTAATAGACGATGTGCAACGTGACTCTCCCTGGCAACGATCCTCCATTCATACCACCCCACCCCCTCACCTTCAAACTCCTTGTGCCCATGGGTTTAGGCATTGGAGGACAGGTTCGCCTCGGGGTGGAGCCCTTTGAACGTCGGCACGTCGGCCGCCGGAGGGTGCCCCCAGATCCCCCGGCGAAATGTCCGAACGTTGATCGTCGCGGACCCCAAGTCTATAACGTCCTCTACGACCTGGCCTTGAACCCACCTGCCAGGCCTTCTCGTTCCTCGAATCGGAGTCCGCATGGACACATCCAAGCACATCGATCGTGCCCAAAAGGAAGTCGCACGCAAGAACTACGACTTGGCGATTTCCCTTTTCGATCAAATCCTCGCCCTCGACCCGGACAATGGTCCGGCCCGCTCCGGAAAACGGCACGCGGAGCTGGAACGTATTCGTCGGGGTCAGGCTTCCACATCGCTGGCGGCGCTGAAGAACATCCCCCACCGGCTCGCCATGGGGGTGGGGTCCTTGTTTCGCATGCACGAGATGACGGCGAATCAGGCGGAGAAGGCCTGCGGCAACGACCCCTCCAACGTGGGTCTGAACATGGCGTTGGGAAAGGCCCTCTTGAAGGCGGGACACAACAACGGCGCCGAGGCCGCTTTCGAATTGGTTTCGGAATTGGATGGCCGGAACATTGAAGCTTTGAAGACACTGGGTCAGCTCTGCTACGACGCCAAGAAATGGGATAAGGCTCTCGAATGCTTCGAGAGAGTCCTGAAGATCTCCCCGCGGGACCAGTTCGCCATCAAGATGCGCAAGAACCTGGCTGCGGAAGGAGCCATCAAGTCGGGCGGCTTCGCCAAGGCTCGAAGCTCCCGAGATCTGGCCCGAAGCCAGGAACAGATGGCCGAACTCGAGAAGCGGCAGAAGCGGGTTCGCACGGCGGACGACCTCGCCAGCGACATCGCGGATCTCGAGAACAGGCTCGCGAAGGAATCCGAGGATCCGGCTCTGTGGGCCGAGCTGGGGCAACTTCAACTTCAGCGCCGGGCGATGAAACCCGCCGTGGAAGCCTTCGAACGGGCCGTGGACCTCTCCCCGGACGACTACGAACTCCAGGTCCGCTTGGGTGATGCGCGCCTTTTGGATCTCGACACGCGGATTCGCCAGGCCAAGCAGGACGCAGCGAACGGTGAGGAAGGGGCCGACGACCAGCTGCGTCGGCTGATTCGCGAACGTAAGTCCTTACGCGTCGATGAGTTCCGTCGACGTGTCGCCATTCACCCCACCGATACGGGGTTGAGATTCAGGCTGGGTCAGTACCTCCTCGAGGACGGTCACGTGGACGAAGCCATCGCCGAACTCCAGATCGTCGTCAAGGATCCCAAGAGAAAACACAGGGCCCTCACCCTGCTGGGCGGCGCATTTCTGAAAAAAGGCATGGGGGATCTCGCTCGAAAGCAATATCGTTTGGCCCTCGACGGTTTGGGCGGAGTCAACGAGAAGACCCTGGATGTGGTCTACGGATTGGCCCGAGCGGCCGAGGACGAGGGGGACTTGGAAGAAGCCCTCGATTGGTTGGTGCAGATCTTTGAGGTCGACATCCAGTACAAGGACGTCGGCCGACGGATCGAGGAATTGCGAAACAAGATCAAATCCTAGGAAAGAGAGCATGGCTCACTCGAAACAAGCCAAGAAACGCGTTCGCCAAAACGAAGAGCACAGGCTCCACAACAAGAGCCTTCGTTCGTCCATGAAGACGGCGATCCGCAAGGTCAACGAAGCCATCAAAGCTTCGGATGCCGAGGCCGCCAAGGCGGCCCTCCCCCTGGCCATGAAGCGCATCGACAAGTGCGCGAAGACCAACATCGTTCACCCCAACAACGCGGCGCGCAAGAAGTCGAAGCTTGCCAAGTCGGTCTCCCGCCTGGGAGATTGACCCTCCGCAAGGGGCACAAGAAAAGCGCGGGTCATAAGACCCGCGCTCGTGTGTCGATCGTGTCGCGGGGAGGCCATCCCCCCCCCACGCTCTATCGCGTGCCGAAGACTCGGCCGTAGCGGTAGTACACCTCCAAGCAAAGGGTCATGAGGGCCGTCGAGTAGACACGGCCTCCCGGTTCACCCCAGGCTCCGATCGGGTCCCAGGAACCAGCAAAGTTGCCGTCGTTGCGCTGCTGCATCACGATGGCCTCGTTCATGGCTTGGTTCCATTTGTTCCACGACTCTCCGCCGTACTGGAACATGGCCAGGGTGCCGTAGTACCAGTAGTACATGTCGATCGAGCCACGGGCCGGGTCCCAAACCGGCAGCTTCTTCGAGAGCAGATTCTCGACGCCGAGCTTGATCATCTGATTCTCGCTGGGGTTCTGCCCGCAGAAGATGCGTGCGGAGATTCCCACCGCCGTGAGCGACTCAGATTCACTGGGCGGGAATTCCTCGGCTTTCCCCGCTTCACGAACGGGCAGGCCGCCCTTCTCGATGTAGCCCGTCCGCCCCGTCTCGTCATCCGTCATCTCTTCGATAAAGCTCAAAGCCCACTCGAAGGGACGCTTGTCGATGTGGATGCCGGCATTCTTCGCCGACTTGAGGGCCATGACCATCCACCCGGTCACGGAGGTGTCATTGTTTCCAGGCTTCTTGGTGTACCGCCATGCCTTGTACTCGTTCTGGCACGCCAGGCAAAAGGCGATCCCCTTCTCCGCGGAATCCTTCCAACTCGGACTGTGCGTCGCGCCGTAGGCCTCGGCCATGGCCAGAGCCGCGATGGCGTGGCAGTACGTGAAGTTGGAAAGGGTCTGAGGCGCAAAACACCCCTCGGCGTCCTGCTGCTTCTTCAGCCAGCGAAGTCCCTTGGCCACGTTCTTTTTGTACTTGCCCGAGCGGTGCGTCTCGCCGGCGCCCAAGAAACAGAGCAACGCGAGGCCGGTCACCCCCGTGTCGTAAAGAGCGTTCCCCGGGCCGTCGCAAAGGGCGCCGAGAGCGGGATCTCCGTTCTCCATGAAACCGTCCGCATCCCAGCGGCCGTCCTTGGACTGGTGATTGGCCAGCCACTCCAAGCCCTTGTCCACCGCGAGCTGGGCTTTTCGGCCGCGACCGCGACGGGCGTGCCGACGACCTCCGCGACGTCCGCCGAACTTGCCGCCGGCGCCGCCACCCAGACCGATGGCGTCGTTATTGCCCTTGGCGTCGAAGTTGGCGTCGGAAATGAAGTCTTCCTCGCCCTTGATCTCCTCGAACTCCTCGTTCGTGTCGTCCTCGTCGTGGTCGTCGACTTCTTCCTCGACCTCGACCGGATCCTCCACGACCTCCTCGGGCTCGGGCTCTTCCTCTTCAGGCTCCTCGATCTCCTCCTCCTCCTCCTCGGGAGGCGGTTCATCGAAGGCCATCTCGGCCATGTTCTGCTCTTCGGGCGGCTTCTCGTTGTCCGCAAAGGCCATCAACAGCACGATGATGACACCGTGGATGGCCAGCGAGATCAGCAACCAGGGAGTGCGCCGAAGCTGCTCGACGAGGATGTCGTTGAACGACTCACTCTCGAACTGCTGGCGATACATTTCATAAGACATTATCTGCTCCCTTTCGGGTCAAGGCCCTCCTCGGAGGAGGCCGCAAGAGGTTTCGCGGAACGGTTTTCGGGTCGTTCATGTCGAACGTTCGACCCAAGTTTTTTCAACGGGCGCCCACGCTTGGGGTTCAGAGAAAATCTGGAGCGTCGACCCGATCCATCCCGCCGCATCATACGCCCGATCCCTCTGGATCTCAAAGGGACGACAAGTCCCTTCCAATCAACAGGTTCTGTGCATGACCGTCGTCAATTAGCGGAGCTCGAGGGAACGCTCCAGGTCCTTGCGAAAACGGGGAGGAGAAATGTAGGCGTCCCTCACCAGCTCCCGGAGGACCAAGCGCACCGCTTTTTGCATCTTCCGATTGCGCAGTTCGGCCTCGATGACCGGCTGGGCCTCCTCGAACGGGACGACCCGGGCCCGCTCCCTTTTTTCGACCTTGACCAGCCAGAGCGAGGAGACGTTCTCGATGGGGCCCAAGATGTCGCCTTCCTTGACACCGTCGGCAAAGACCGCTTTCTCCACGGGTTCGGGCAACACGTCGCTTTCCCCCTTCTGGATCCCGACGATCAGCCCCCCCTTGTCCGCGCTGATGTGTTCGCTCTGCTTGGCCGCCAAGACCGCGAAATCGGCCCGGGTCCGTTTGACCTTCACCTTGAGGCCCTTCAGGAGCTGAAGCTTGCGAGCCTTGTCGCCCCGCCGGTTCTTCTTGAAGTAGACCTGGATGACCCGCACCGACGCCTCGTCCTTCAGCGTGAATCGCGTCTTCAGGTTGGCGTCGTAGAAGCGCCTCAACTCCTTGGGGGACACGGTGGCGTCGATGAGCGGCCTCAGCTTCCGGTTCAACTTGGCGCCGCCCCGCCCTGCCACGACGCCCAGCCAAGCGGCGGTCTCCTGGCGCCGCCGAAAATCCGTGTCGAACTCGTCCTCCGAGAGGCCTTGACTTTGGAGGAAGGTCTCGAAACCGGCCCGACCGCCGCGGCGCTCGATCTCCCGACGCTTGCGATTCTGCAACACCTCGGGATCGAGCTGAATCCCCGACTTCTTGGCTGCCTGTTCTCTCAGGATGAGCTCGCCCATGGCCAGCAGAGCTCCGCGATAAGTGCGCTCTTTCTCATCCTCCGGCAGACGGTCGAGGTCGATCTCCTGCTCCTTGAGGTGTTTCAGGACGTCGAATCGGGTGATCGCCTTGCCGTTGACGATGGCCT
The DNA here is from genome assembly GCA_011369445.1 of Planctomycetota bacterium. Taxonomy (GTDB): domain Bacteria; phylum Planctomycetota; family DRQF01; genus DRQF01. Next base: position 29,222 of record DRQF01000259.1, read on the forward strand.
CGACGCGGTTGACCGTGAGGTCCTCCTGGCCGTCCGAAGTGGGCGCGACGCCGAACACGGCCAAAACGACCATCAAGCAGATGCGTCTCATGGAAGACTCCTGAACTGAGGTGGCTGCCATTATCCCAAGTCGCGGGGACCGGCGGAAGACGGAACGACGAGCGCCTCCCGGAGGACCTGAAGCGCAGCCGTGGGGCTCTCGAGGGCTTCCTTCCTCGGCAGGAGAACATCTTTCCCCTCGATCACCCGGAACTCGGCCCCGGTCGCCGTCAGGCGGCGCAGAAACGACTTCATGCGCCGAGGACGCAGCTTGAGCCCCATACCCTCCGATGCGGAGACCCGCGCCACGAAGAGTTCCTCGGCCAGGGCGCGAATCCTGCACACATGGAGCAGATCCAGGGCCTCGGCGGGAATCGGCCCGAAGCGATCTCGGAGTTCCGCCCCGAGAGCCTCGAATTCCGGTTCCGTGCGCGCTCTGGACATCTTGCGGTAGAGTTCGAGCTTCAGGGACGGTTCCGGAACATAGGCATCCGGCAGGTAGGCCTCGAAAGGGAGGTTCAGGTCCACCTCGTCCGGCAGATAGGCCCTCTCGCTGCGAAGATGCTTCACCGCCACATCCAAAAGCCGGCAATAAAGATCGTACCCCACGGCCGCGATGTGGCCGTGTTGTTGATGCCCCAGGATATTGCCGGCCCCTCGAATCTCGAGATCTCGCATCGCGATCCGAAACCCCGCGCCCAATTCATCGAATTCTTCGATGGCGCGTATGCGTTTTTCCGCGTCGTTGGTGAGGATCTCCTCCGGCCGCAGGAGGAGATAGGCGTGGGCCTGAGTTCGCTCCCTTCCCACGCGCCCCCTCAGCTGATGGAGGTCGGCCAGTCCGTACATCTCCGGACGATCGATGAAGATGGTGTTCGCGTTGGGGATGTCGATGCCCGACTCGATGATGGTGGTCGCGAGAAGGACGTCGGCTTCCCCGCGCACGAACGCCATGAGGTTCTTTTCGATGTCCGCTTCCTTCATCTGCCCATGCAGGACGAGCACGCGCGCCTCGGGCACGATACTCTCGATCTCCTTCCTCACCTTCTGAATCGTCTGCACCCGATTGTGGACAAAGAAGCACTGGCCGCCTTGGCCCATCTCGCGGAGGATCGCATCCCGGATGAGTCCCCGTTCGAACCGGACGATCCTGGTGGTGATGGGCTGCCGCCCTCGGGGCGCCTGAGTCAGCGACGAGATGTCGCGGAGCCCCAGCATCGCCAGATGGAGCGTCCGAGGAATCGGCGTGGCCGTCATCGTGAGGACGTCGACCTGCCGGCGCAGCGATTTCAGGGTCTCCTTGTGCGCCACGCCGAACCGCTGTTCCTCATCGATGATGAGGAGTCCCAGGTTCTTGAACCCCACGTCCTTCGAGAGCAACCGATGGGTGCCGATCACGATGTCAACCGAACCCTCGAGGAGGCCCACGAGAGCTCTTTGTTGCTCGCCCCGCGTTTGGAAGCGAGAGAGGGCGGCCACCTTCACGGGGTAGTCGGCCATCCGTTCTCGGAACGTCAGGGCATGCTGTTCCGCCAAGACGGTCGTGGGAACGAGCATCGCGGCCTGCCGCCCGGCCATCACCGTCTTGAACGCCGCGCGCATGGCCAGTTCAGTCTTCCCGTAGCCCACGTCTCCACAGAGAATGCGGTCCATGGGGCGGGGCGCCTCCATGTCCTGCTTGATCGCCTCCATCGCAACGAGTTGATCGGGGGTTTCCTCGAACGGAAAGGCCGCCTCGAATTCGTGCTGCCACGGCGAGTCCGCAGGGTGCGCCCATCCCTCTTCGGACGCCCGCAGCGCCTGAGTCTCCAACATGTCCGCGGCCAGGTCGGTCACGGCGCGCAGGACGTCGTCTTTTCGCTTGCTCCAACTGCTCCCGCCAAGCTTCGAGAGCCGCGGCGCCTCGCCCTTTCCCCCCACGTACTTCTGCACGAGGTCCGCCTTCGCCACGGGAACGTAGAGCAAGACTTCGTCACGGAATTCGACGACCAGAAACTCCTGGACCTCGCCGTCCTTCTCGACGGTTTCCATGCCCCGGAACATGCCCACGCCCTGAGCGATGTGGACGACATAGTCTCCGGGCTTGAGATCGACGAAGTCGTCGATGGGCCGCTGGGTCGGCGCCTCGGTCAAGCGACGTCGGCGCGGCTGAACCGGGATGTCGAAAAGCTCCCGATGATTGACCCACACGATTCCCTCCTCCCGCCAGATGAAGCCGCGGGAGATAAGACCGATGCATGAAGCGATTTCTCGGGCCTTCAGATCCTCCCACGTGGCCGGAGCGACCTCGTCCTCGAGCGCTTCGAAGAAACGCTCCCGCTCCGCATCGTTGCTGAAGTGGAGAGCGACGCTTCGCCCCTTGTCGCTGAGACGTAGGAGCGTCTGGGCCGCGGAGGGAAGATCGGACCCATCCGCCACGACTTGACCGACGTCGAGGTCGAGACCGCCTTCGCCCTGCGGCAGCCGGTGAACGACGAGGCCGAATCGCGACTCGAGTTCGGCGAGCGCCCCAGCGGCCATCGAGCCGCCCTCGCCATGGAGCCTCTCGACGCGGCGTTCTCCCTGGATGCGAATGCGATCCGGATCCCTGGCCACGCATCGCACGGTGCTCGGTAGACCACCTGCCAGCGAAGGCCCGAGATCCTCAAGCCCTCCGGGTGTTACGAGGGAGA
>DRQF01000260.1 GCA_011369445.1 Planctomycetota bacterium
GAGAGACCCGCGACGTCAAACCCACCGACTGGGCTTCGTCCCGCAGGCCGCGCACCCGACACCGACGCAGCACGTCGCGCACGGAAACGCCGTCCTGCCTCTCGCTCAACAGCCGCAGCAAGACGGTGAACAGGTGCATCACGTGCAGGGAATCGCCGAGAGCGCGGTGGTAACCCACCTCGGGCAGATCGAAGTAGGAGATGAGGGTCGCCAGCCGCAAGTTGGGCAGGTCGAGTCCGAGGGCACGGGCCACCTTCAGCGAATCGATGACCTCGTTGGCGGGGGCCGCGAAGGAGGCGCGCTCCAGGGCGCGGGCGATGAAACTCACGTCGAAAGGCGCATTGTGGGCGATCAGGACGTCGTCCGCGTGGAGCCAGGAAGCGAACTGCCGGCATGCCTCCTCCGGCGCCGGCGCGCGGCGGACCATGTCGTCGCGAATGCCGTGGATGCGGATGACGTCCGGGCTCATCTCGTGGCCCGGGTTCGCCAAGGTGGAGAAGCGGGCGATCTCGTCGCCTTGGCCCGTGAAGCGGACACCGGCAATCTCCACCACCTTGGCGTCGCGGGGAGAAAGCCCCGTCGTCTCGATGTCGAAAGCGACGTAGATGCGTTCCTGAGGGTGCGTCATGATGGGCCGAAGCCGCTCTCCGAATTCTGTTTCGCCGATGTCCGAGTCGCTGCATCCGAGGGCGTCGCGGGTGAGACCTTCGCGGCGCCGAGACGGGTCAGTTCCGACAGAGCGTCGAAGGCTCGGTCAGTGACATCCACCGCCCGGGTACGATGCTGAAAATACCACCGCTTGAGGACATTGAGGTCATCGAGCAGGGGCGGCTCGGCGCCGACCAGGGCTTCGGGTCTCGGAAGCGCCCTGAAAAGCGCGGGCGATGCGGTGACCACGAGCTTCTTTCTGGCCCGCGTGATCGCGACGTTGAAGCGGTTGGGAAGGAACAGGAATTCGGCGCCGCGCGCCATGGCGTCCCGGTCGGAAAGCGTCATCGACAAGAAGACGAGGTCGCGCTCTTGCCCCTGGATGCGTTCCACCGTGTCCACCTGGGGGTGCGGCCCGTGAAAGCCGAGCAGCCCCAGGAACTCGCGGATCTTCACGTTCTGGCGGCGGTGCGGCGCGATGACCGCGATCTCCTCCGCGGGAACGCCGCCCTCCACAGCCTCCTTCACGAGGAAGGCTATGAGCGCCGCCTCCTCGGGGGCCTCTTGCGACCTCGAGTCGTGCCGCACGAGAGCGAGTTGGGAGGGAGCCTCCGGAGAGAGCACGTCCGCGAACCGCTGATTCGTGCGAAGCTGCAGGCGGCGGGCCTTCGCGCTGGACGCCGAGACCAACCGCCCGCCGTAGAAGACCTCGCTGGGAAAGCGCACGAGTTCGTCGTTGAGTCGGAAACTCTCCTCCAGCATGAACGCCTCGTGGTCGGCCTGCTCGACCAGATGTTGGAAGACGCTGCGGGCGGGACCGGAGCCCGGCCGCAGGGTTTGCACCACGGGGGGAAGTTGCTTGTGATCGCCTGCGAAGACATAGCGGTCCGCCTGCACCATGGCCATGAGCGCCGCCGGCACCGTGAGCTGCCCCGCCTCGTCGAAGACGAGTACGTCGAAACGGTCGGGGAGCGCATCGGCCCCCGCATCGCTGTCGAGGTTGCGGGCGACGGGCGAGAACGCCGCGTGCTGGGTGAAACCCGTGACGGCGGGGATCGTCTTCGAACGAAAGTAAGCGCCGGGACTCTTCACCAACCTGAGCCTGCTTCCATGTCCTTCGATGCGGCCGTGCTCGCGGCCTCCAATCTTACAGACGTCGGGAATGTCCGAGTGGGACAGACATTCGAGAAGAAGATTGTTGATGCCGTGGTGGGTGAGGGCGCACACGCCCACCTTCATGCCCCGTCGAACGAAGTCCCGCACGATGAGGCCCAGCAGGTGTGTTTTGCCGGTGCCGGGCGGCCCCTGGATGAGGGCGAAGTCCCGGCGCGTGGCGGCGTCGAAGGCGCGTCGCTGGCTGGGCGTGAGACGCCGCAGAGAGGGATCGCCCTCCTCGACGCCTGACCCGGGCGCGCCGCCCGTGTCCTCGAGGAGCTGGGCGCGGCGCTCCCCGGACATGAGCCCGCGAATGCGCTGGAGCCTCGGCGCATCCCCCAGGTCGCCCGACACCAGCCGCAGGGCCAGCAAGGGCATCTCCCGATTCAAGTGGACGGTGGGGAGGGTCAGGTCCAGCACCAGTTTTTGCCCGATGCGAAACCGGCCCAGGAACCTGTGGACCTGCCTGTAGCCCGCACGGATGCGGCAGATCCCCTGCCTTGTATCCAAGGCCTCGATGACCCCTTCCGGGCCTGAGATCACCTGGTGAGGCGGCACGTCCAAGTTGTTCACGTAGACGTATTCGCCCACGCGGAGCTTCGAAGGATTGGTTTTGAACCTGAGGGTCAAACGCCCCGAATCCGGGTCCATCGCCTCCACGATGAGGCCCGGCCAGCAGGTGTAGCGATCCACGCGATCCGCCACGGGCAGGCTGATCTGGTCGATCACCGCCCGGAACTTCGCCCGAAACTCGAGATCCACGAACGACGCGAATTCGGACAGGTCGAAGGTCACGGGCGCCGCCCCTTCAATAGGTGTCCCATGAGGCGCGCCCCCGCTTCGAGATCCCGAAGCAGACTCCTTTCTATCACGTCGCGCCAAACCGGAGCGCTGTCGTCCCGCATCTCACGCACCGCCAGCCGACGGAGGTGGGGTGTCGCCTCGCAGAGGGTCTCGCCGGCGAAGCCGAAGTCCGCGGCCAGAGCCTGGACACGCTCCGCCACCTCGGGATGCGCCCCCGGGGGCGCGCTCGCCACTTCGATCCCGAACAGTCGCGCCGCTTCTTCCACGTCGAAGGTGGCGAGGGGCAGATGGAAGCGGCGGTCGAGCCACTCCGGCAATACGACCGCGTCGCAGAGGACCTCCTCCACGAAGCGCGCCGCCACGGCTTCGCCGCCCAACGACTCCGCCAACCTGCGGAATCGATAGGGGAGACTCCGCGAGAGAAAGATGGGCAACACGGACTCCCTACGCGAGGAGAGCAAACGATTCGTTTGACTGATCTCCCGGTAGAGCCGTCTCAGCATCTCGCCCGGCTGGTCCGCCGTCCCGCGGTGGTGGATCACGGCCCCCGCCTTTTCCGTGGGCGCCTCGCGCCCGAGGTCGTCGCGTCGAAGACGCCATACGGCGAGGGCTGCGTCCTCGCCGTGGAAGCCGTCCGCGACGCCGGCCACGAGAAGAAAAGGTCCACGATGGCTCGCCGGGTCCGGCACCCGCCCGCCGCCCTGCGCCTGGGGGAGCGCGCCCGGGTCCGACTTCGGCACGGGCCGTCCGAATTCCAAAGCGGAGGCCCTGAGCTTCAGATCGCGGAAGCCGTCCCGTCGCCCGCCCCAACTTTTCCCAAGAGCGCGCAGCGCCCGGTCATCCTTCGCCGCGAGCTCCGTCCGACTGCGCACTCCCATCGCGAGTAGCGCTCGCTTCTCGCCCGGCCGGCAGCCCGGGATGAGGGAGAGATCGTCGTCGCGCTCCGCCTGTTCCCGACAGTGATCGCGCCACGCGCACTGGTCGCAGTAGGGCGTCAGATGGAAGGGCGACTCGCCCGGCTCCCACGTCTCGTGGATCTCCTCCTCGAGGAACAACCGCACCGTCCACAGCATGGGTTCGATGGCGAAGTCCACCCGCTCGTCGGCCCCAGTCTGGATGAAGCCCGTCTCGGGCATCGCCCCTTGCCGGCGAGAAAGCACGAGGGAGTAGAACGCCACCTGCATCTTCTGGGGAAACTGGGCGTCTCGGCTCGACTTGACGTCGCCCACTCGGTACGCGTAGTCGCCGAAATCGGACGGGACGCCGTCCACGCGCTCCAAAATGTCCGTCTCGCCCCTGAGCCGAAACGGCGATTCCTCCTCGCCGACCCCCGGAACGATTTTCTTCACCTCGCCCGGTTCGGATTGGATCACGCCGTGGAAGATGATGCCCTTGCCTTCTCGCATGGCTTCGAGTGTGGCCGCCGCGCGCCGCTCGAGATCCTCCTCGTGAGGCAGGGACGGGTCGCGTGCGATGGCGATGCAGTCGTCGGGGCGCTCTTTTTGGATGCGCTCGAAGACGCGGGCTTCGTGACGGTTGCCCCGCTCCATGAAGTAGCGGGTCAAGGCGGCGGGTTCGCAGCGGAGATCGCGGTCGCCGTGCAGGTCCAGATGGAGGCGATAGGCGCAGGGGTGGCCGAAGTGGTTGTAGACGACGGAGCCCGTCACCGCATGGGACGACGGACGGAGCGTCGGCCGCGTTTCACTGTTTTCATTCGTCATGAACGGATGTGTGGTCGTGGATGACGCGCCAACCTTCGGGAAAGCGCCGCATCACCAAGGTGAAGACGCCGCCGGAGGGTTTTTTCACCTCTTCGATGCGCCAGTGTCCGAGGACGACGAGAGCATCCGCGCAAAGGGGAGTGGCGTCAAGGTCGCTGAAGACGAGATGCCCCATGGTCTCCTTCGTGTAGCCCTTCAAGTAACCGTCGAGGGCTGCTTGAAAACCTCGGCGCACCCGGCCGCCGCTCGTGAAGACGAGTTTCGGCGATTTCCAGTAGCCTTCCATGAAGCCGGGAATATCGCCCCGATTCCAGGCTTCGACTTGGGCGTCCAGGACTTTTTTCGCCTCCGAAAACGGGTCGGAGGTCTTCGGCAAGTCGCCGTCGGGTGGGGATTTGGAGCTTTGGCATCCGGCGATCAAAACGACGGTCGCCACGAAAAAAATGAGCTTTGGGAGTTTCATGATTGTGAAAACGTCAGGATCTGCGAGCACTTTTCGCTTCATCTTCCCCCGCCGGGGGACGTAGGATGTGAGGGTCACGTTGGCGTCTTCTCTCGGGGGAGAGGAGTCGTCGCGTGCGGGATGGAGTCGAGATCGAGGAGACCTGGCCCCCCATGAGATCCCTGCGATTTGTCTTGTGCGTCATGGCGCTCGTCGCTGGCATCGGCATGCCCGCACTGGCGCCGGCCGATCCCGGTGGCATCAGAGATCTCTCGCCGACGAGCCTGCAAAGGCGCCTCACCGCCGTGGTCGATCACGCGGCGCGCTGCACGGTTCGCATCGACACCGACGACGGCATGGGTTCGGGAACGATTCTCTCCTCCGACGGATTGATCCTCACCAGCGCCCACGTCATCGAGGGCGCCGACGACGTCGTCGTCACCCTCACGGATGGGCGCCGCTTCCCGGGGCGCATCCTCGGCATCAACGGTCAGGGTGACATCGCCTTGGTGCGCATCTCCGCCAGGGGGCTACCCCACGCCACGCTCGACGAGCGGGATGCCGTGGCGCCCGGTCAGTGGGTGGTCGCCGTCGGGCATCCCGTGTCCGCCTTCGACGACTTCCAACCGACCGTATCGGCGGGCGTGGTCCGTCGCGTGGACGGCGTGATTCGCGCGGGCGAGGACAAGGTCTTCCGCAACGCCATCGTTTCTGACGTGCCTCTTTCCCCGGGATCCAGTGGAGGAGGGCTGTGGGATCTCGACGGACATCTGGCGGGGCTCAACGCCGCCGTCACCCGCAACGAACGTGGCGCCTTCAGCGTTCGCATCGCCGAATACATCGTCGACGCGGATCGACTTCGCCGAGGAGAACACTTCGACCGGAAGGCGGCATCGTTGGACGACGACGCGGACGGCGTCGGCCGCTCCACCGATCGCCGCAGCTACTTCAGGAACAATCTGGGTTATCTGGAAAGCCGTCTCGCCGCGCGGACGGTCACGCTTCGCGATGATACCAGCACGCTCGGGCGAGGATTCATCGTTTCCAGCAAGGGCGAAGTCCTGACGCCTTCGGGGCTGGCCCAGGGCGAACTCCCCGGTTTTTGCGTAACGGCCCGCCTTTCCGACGGCCGCGCGGTCGCGGCCCGACTCGTGGCCGTGGATCGGACCAACGATGTGGCGCTTTGGTCCTTGCCCGAGGACGATTGCGGCGACTACCCCTTCTTCCGCCTCGATACCGCTGTGACGCCCGTGCGCGGTGCGTTGGCCTTGCAAGGTTCCGGCGGGAGGAACGGCATGAAGGGCGGCATCGTCGGCGCACCGCAGCGAACGCCGCCCCTGGTGATGACGGGGGAGGTCTACTACCCGAATGTCGTCCAGGTGGACCTGCGGCTCTATCGCCAGGACCTGGGGTCGCCTGTGATGGATATAGACGGTCGTCTCATCGGAATGGTGGTGCAGCATAGGCTGCGGCGCAGCGA
>DRQF01000261.1 GCA_011369445.1 Planctomycetota bacterium
GGGACGGAGTTCGCGGAGGGGGTTGGGGCGGACGGAGGTGCGAACCGGGTGGGGCCAGGGGATGGGGGGCGCAAGCGTCGGGGTGCTGGGAGGTTGGGGGCGGAGGGGAAAAGAATGAGGCCGCCGAGGTGAATCGACGGCCTTGGATGATCGCGACACATCTTGGGTGTCGAGCTCCCCGAGTTGGCCCCTCAGTCGCACTTACTCTCTATCCGAAAGTGCGATTCGGTATCGCCGAGAGAATTTTTCCGTCAGCCCAAGACTCGAACCCATATCGGCGAACTCTTGCGCAATGATCACCCCTCAGCCTCAAATCGTCGTTGCCTGTCTTTCTGCAAGCTGCGCGTCCAGGCTGTCCACCAATCCGCGTCAGGTCCATTCCGAGAAACTCGCAGTCCGAAACGGCGGCCGCCTCTGAGGCGGGCACCGAGTTCTTCGCTCTAGGGGAAACGGTTTTCTTCTTTTCTTTTCGTCTACTTTCATTCATGCTCTTGATGCTTGGGCGCGTTGGACAGAGAGGAAGAGACATGAGCAGGCGAGACCCGAGGAAAGAACCCGACACCCCGACACCCCGACACCCCGACAACCCGACAACTCGACACCCCGACAACCAGTGGAAACAGCAAGCGCAGAATCGTGAGAATGCCCTGGAGTTTCTGCTTTTCCGGGTATTCGCTCCTGATCACGAGCCTCGTCTTTCACCCGAGGTGCGATCGGAGCTGGCCTGGCTCATCCTGGGAGAGCAGTGTTGGGCGAAAGGCCCTGGTGGGCAGGACTCACTCGGGAGAATCCTCCGTCGCGCGACCCGAAGGGTCGATCGATTTCAAGCATCCGGGGGCTGGGTCCTCGAGTCGCCCGGCCAACTCCCCGCTCGAGATCCGGGCCCGACAGTCGTCGTGCTTCTCCGGGAAACCGTCAATGAGATCCATCGTGTTCTCGAAACATGGCCGATGGCCCAGGCGGCCTTCTTCCTCGACGTGGCCCTCTCCAAAACCCCCTATTTCGACGCTGCACGCGCGCGGCTCCCGGGCGCGTGGACACGCCATCAGGCCCGCGACCTCTGGGAGGCTTTGCGCGGCAAACTCATCCGAGCGCTTAAAGGACCGAATCCCTGAGAACACTATGCAAGTTTTCTCGAGTTTTTTCCTACCAGAGCGCCATCCCACTGTGGGAACGGGTAGAGGCGTCGCGGTGGAATCATCGAGATCCACGTCGGACCCGACCGCCGCGACCACAACCCGCGGAGAAAACCATGCAAGCCAAGTGGCTCTTCTTTCCCCTCCTTCTCCTTGCCCTCGTCCTCACCAGCAACTCCGCAGCGGCGCAAAGTGGCGCTGATTGGGCCGTCAGCACTGCACAGCCCACTGAGAGCTATCAGGGGTTGACTTCAACATCGATCACGGTGACCAACGACGGTCCACACTGCATCACAGTGACCTGGATCGAATCCGATGACCAATCCTCGCATGAATACACGATTCCCGCGGATGGTGCTGAACACAATCTTCCCGTCGAGTATAGCGGCAATACGATCAGAGACGTCACGATCAAGATTTGCTCCGGTAGCGGAAAGTGCGCAAGTGGGCACATCGAATTCTAGGATCCCGTAATGCACGAACCAATGGGTGCCAGGAAACTTGAAACGAACAGCACTCGTCTCATCGCCGGTACGCTTATCCTCATCTTGGGCGGCCTACTCTGGTGGCTCGCCCAGGACGAGGGCGCGGCGCTCCCTAAGACAAACGAGGGGCGACTCGCGACGTCGGCCACAGTCCATCGGACGCTCGACTTAGGAGAGAAGGAGATCGCGGCGCCGACGCGCGCCCTCCGGCTGAAGGGCCCGTCGGCGCCCACCTCCAACCCCAGGCGACTCCGAGTCCGCGTCGTGGACGCGACGGGCCAGCCTCTCGAGAAGGTTCCCGTACTCCTCGTCGACGGCGGTGGTCATCGTGATTGGCGCAGGACCGACCCCGCGGGCCTCGCCGTCTTCGATCATCCGGAGACCGGTCACCTCCTCACGCGGGCTCTCAGCCAGCCTCCTGTCATTCAGAAGGTCACACGGGAGCGCGAGGACTATGTCCTTCGACTTGCCGGAGGGTTTCACATCGAGGGCCAACTCCTCGTTAACGGCACCCCCCCCGGCGAAACCCTCGACTTCTCCGCCTCAGTTTTCCAGTCCGGTTTGACAGATCGTTTTTTCCGAGCCATTCATCGAGCCACCCATGACTCCGACATGGAACCCATTCCTTTACGCTGCGACGAATCCGGCGCCTTCCGCATCGACGGCCTTCAGGCCGGCTGGGCGGTCCGGATCAATCTGCCCAAGGGCCTCCGAATGATGCAAGGAGAGAAGGATGGGGGACGGCCCACGGTCCACATAGACACGGTGCGTTCCGGTGGCCGCCTCGTCTTGCGGACGACCAGGCGTTCTCTCATTGAAGGCTTCTGCCTGAATCATGCCAGTCTCCCCCTTTCAAACATACCTGTGCATGTGAGGGTGGTCTGGAAGAGCCTCAGTAAGACAACAAGGCACTTGAAGGATTACGATCTTCTGCATTCAGATAGTAATGGTCACTTTGCTGTATGGATGGACACGCATTTGATGCATCGGATTCTGTTCGTGGCATCATGGGCAGGTATAGAACTCACACAGGAGGCCGTCCCTTCCATCGAATCCACGCAACAGATCCTTCCCAGCTTCGTCTTTCCCGCAGCCCGCAAAGTCTGCATCCAGGTCGTCGACGAGGGGCGACAGCCGGTCCATCGAGCGAAGGTTGGCACCACCGATGGAACACTCATCCTCACTACCGACGCGACGGGAGGAGTGAGCCTCCCCCTCATTCCGGGGGAACTCCTCAGCGTCCACGTCGCGGCCAAGGGCTTCGAAATGCGAGAGTTGGCAATCCCCGGAGTGGGAGAAACGAATCTCAACGTGGAGATGAAGCGAGCGCATCGAGCGACCCTGAGTTTCCATTGGGACGATGAATCACCGGTTCGAGCTCGACTGGTCATCTTGACGTTCCCAACGAATCCGTTCCAAAACGATTCCATCTTCTCCTCGCCAATTCACGCGGCGCTGGACCGGGGCGTTCGCATGACTAGATGGAAAGGGTTGTACGTCGTCTCCGGCAAGACGGACGAGAAAGGCCTGTTCACCATCGATGACCTCACCCCTGGGGCACGAATTCATGTCGAACTTCGCGGCGCTGGAGGCGGCAAGCTCCTTGATGAGGAGCGGTCCATCACCGGAGCCAGGGACGAGCAGATCACGTTCGTGGTCGATCGGAAGCTGGCGAAGACGCTCAAGGGGGTGGTGCTGGACGTTCACGGGAACCCGGTTTCCGACGCTGCCATCCTCATCGGCCAGAACCCCAACCGGCTCGCTCGCAAGGCTTACACCGACGGCCAAGGACGGTTCCGCATTCGCGACGTCGTCTTCGAAACTGGCTACATCCAGGCAGTCAAACCGGGTTTCCGAAAGGCCACACGCCTCCTTGAGAATCTGCGAGATCCCGTCGAGACTTTGAGTTTCCGATTGGCGCCAGGCGCACATTGCAAGCTCGTGGTCGAGGACTCCGAGGGGCATCTCCTCGGCGGCGCATCCGTCGACCTGCCCTATGTTGCATTTCCAGGTGCGGGCCCCGTTTGCCTGAAACAGGGCGACGGAACCTTCGAGATCGTCGACATCGGGGACGAGCCTTGCCACCCAGTCATCTACGGTCCTGGGGGCAAGAAAAGGAAGATCACCATCCGCCCCGATATCGATGTCCTCAGGGTTGTCCGCTGGGACTGATCCGAATATCTGTCCCGAAGAAACAAGCTTGATCGTAGACTGCAAGAAATCAGCCGACATGTAAACCCTTGTCGCTGAACAACCTCCACTCTATGCTCCCGGGCCATGAAGAACGCCCTCACACGCCACTTTCTGCTCCTCGCCGCCCTCGCTGGCTGGCTCAACCGAGAACAACAAGAGGTCCTGGAGTATCTCCGGGAGGAAAACCGAGTCCTCAAAGAACAACTCGGCCAGAAGAAGCTCCGATTGACTGATGCTCAACGCCGTCGCCTTGCCGCCAAAGGCTGGAAGATCGGGCGCCGTCTCCTTGGCGAGTTCGCAACCCTCGTCACGCCCGACACCATCCTCCGCTGGCATCGAAAACTGATCGCTCGAAAATGGGCCAACACCTCCGGCAAGGGACGTCCCGGCGTCATGAAAAAGATCGAGGACCTTGTCGCCCAGATGGCGCAGGAGAACCCGAGCTGGGGCTATCGAAGGATCGAGGGTGCACTCAAGAATCTCGGTCACGTCGTCGTCCACAACA
>DRQF01000262.1 GCA_011369445.1 Planctomycetota bacterium
GTGCGCTCGGCCATGCGGACATCGCCGGCGGCAAGGAACGCATCGCCCAACGTGAGGTAGACGTCCGGCGGGACGAGATCGCCGAGCAGGATCAGTCGTCTGCCGAACTCGAGTTGCTTGGTGCGATCTCGGGCGGAGAGATCCATCAACTCTCGAAGAACGTTGGAGCGTCTCTCGTTCGCGACGTCGAGGGCGCCCTTCATTGCGCGCAACATGTTCGGCCGGTCGTTCAACTCTTCCGAAACGTCCGAGAGCATCTGGTAGAGGTACATCTTGTCCGGCGTTGCGGCGATCCTCTGGAGGATACGCCGCCTCGCCCACCGCAGCACGGGACGGCCGGCCCTCATGTTGAGCAAACCGTCGAGAGCAATGATGAAAAGGTCGTCCTTTTTCGCTTCGTCGCAGAGAAACTGAAACATCCCCACGGCAAGGCGCGTCTTCTTCGACTTCTTGAGCACGTCCGCAAGGAGCAGCGAGCCCTCGATGCGGTCGGGGTGGGCGGCAAGGCCCTTCCGGTAGGCGCGCGACGCATCCTCGTACATCCCCGCCAGGGCGAGGACGCCTGCCTCGAACTCGGAGGATTCCGGGCCGATCTCCAGTTTCTTCAGCGCGCGTAGGAACGGGCGCGCCTGATCGGGACGGGCGCGCTCGAGGGCGCTCATCGCCAATTGCCGCAGGTAATCCGGCACGCCCTCCGGGTCCTTTTTCATGAGCTCCCGCACGCAGCGCTCGTAGTTCATGAAGTCGGCGCAGGCGAGGTAGACCCGCGCCATCTCCCGCAGAGCGGGCACCTCGTCACCGCTTTGTCGGCCGTAGGTGGAAATGATCTCGGCGGCGGACACGGCGTCGTTGGCCTTGGTGTAAAGCCTCACGAGAAGGCCTCGATCCAGGGCATCGCCCTCGCCGTCCGCAAGTTTTTCTTCCTCCTCGATGGCGATGTCGGCAAGAACGCCCAGCCGCGACGCGACGTTGAGCATTCGATCCTCGACGTAGGCGCGCCGCGGCACCGACTTCACCGCCCGCCACAACGTGCGCCAGGCCTGGAGAGCATCCTCTTCCCGATCCACCTCCGAGTAGAGCCACGCCAATCGCATCTCCATGTCCTCAGCGAGAGGCTTGCCATGCTCGGCGGCCTTCAAGGCTTCCAGAACGCGGACGGCACTCACCTTGTCACCGATGCGCTCGAACGCCTCGGAAAGCTGGATGCGCTCCGGTGCGTCCGGCGCCGCGGCCGCGTCGAACTCGTGAAGGATCTTCTCGGCCTCGTCCAGGCGACCCCGATTGCGCTCCAACTCATAGAGAAACAAGAGCCCCTTGGCGAGCCCGCCTGGCCGCGCCGCGGCCTTGCGCGCCAACGCGCGCGCCAGGTCGTCCCGCCCCAAGCGGCCGAGGACTTCCGCCGCCTCCATCAACTGGGACGGCTTCTCCCATGTCTCGAGAGGTTCACGCCAAAGCTCATCCACGGCGTCCGCGTCGCCGCTCTCCAACTCGAATCGCGAAAGCCCCTCACGCCAAGCGAGATTGCGGGGATCGTTGGCGATGAGTCCCCGGTAGAGGCGGCGCAACTCGTCGATGCGCCCCGCCTCCCGCAGCATGTCGAGAAGCTCGCCCCGCATCGCGTCGTTCAGCCCTTCGTCCCCGGATCGGCGGAATAGATCGAGGGCGGCATCCACATCCCCCAACTCGCGCAGGATGTCCACCTCGAGTTTGCGAGCCAGTGGGGGAAGGTCGTCCGCGCTCTGCAATTCCTTCACGAGTTCGCGCAAGCCATCCGCGTCGCGGTAGCTCTCCACCAAGAGCGCCAGGGCATAGCGACGATCGCGATCGAGCTTCGCCGCACGCAAGGCCGCCCAGGCGTGTCGCTCGGCGACCTTGGGTTTCTTGGCGTCGAGGGCCCACGAAGTCCTCCGGACTTCAGCGCGAAAACGGCGGCTCCCTTCCTCCGTCGCCTCGTAGAGTTCGAGGGAGAGATCGGGTTGGCCCAGCATCGCCAGCAGCACCGCCGCACGGTTCCGCAACGTGGGCGGCAAGCCCGAGACGTGAACGAGCAGAGGGTCGGCGACGAAGATCGTCGGCCGGCCGTCCAAACCCAGACCAAGGAGCCGAAGAGGGGACCGCGCTTCGACCTTTTGGATCGCGGAGGCCTCGGTGCGCCGAAGCAGAGCCAGCCGAAGGAGCACTTCGGACCTCGCCCTCTCCGCGTCCGGGGGAAGAAGGGCCAAGTAGTTGCCCCAAGCCGCCATCGCCTCCGCGACCTGATCGAGTGCCTCCAGGACCATGGCGTGAGCGCGCCAGGCCTCGGCGTGAGTTCGCAAGGCGGTGGAGGCGACCACTTTCTCCCAGGACTCGCTGGCCTTGGAAAGATCCCCGCGCCGCCACTGGGCCCTCGCCAAGACCGCCTGCAGGGTCGCGCGCACGGTGGGAGTCGAGGAGCCCGAATCCAGCCGCTTCTCGATCTCGGCCAGCAAGGGGGCGTAGGACCCCGACTCCAAGAGACACGCGTCGAAGAACGCGTCCTGGTCACGTGTCGCTGGAAAGGCCTTCGCGACGAGGGCGTCCAACCTCTTCACAAGTCCCTCGGAGAGCTTCGCGTGGTCCGATTCAGCGTCGTCGAAAGGAGAAGCGGGAGAGCCCTTCTCGGGCGTGATCGCCGTCGCCCGAATCTTGATCGTCTGGGCCCAAGCCCCGCTTGCGACGACCGCCAGGACGAACACCCCCATCGCCCACGCCGCCGCTTTTGTGAATGATCTCATGACACCGTGCCTCCCAGACGACGACTCCGAGGGAGTCGCCGGGCGATCACGTCGCCCAGAAAAAGAACCAGAGCCGCGAGATAGAACCAGGGCGCCAGGTCGTGGAGGCGCGTCGCGCCTGCGCCACCCCCCACGGAAGGAGAGGCCGTCGTACCGCCCCGACCGCCCATCACGCGGCCGCCCGTGGTGCGGGCGAGAGCGGCAAGGTCCAAAGCTCGAGCAGGGTCGGCTTGAAGGTCGGAAATCCGCCCACGGCGGGCCCGCAGAACCCGGCCCGACAGGGGCTCCTTTCCCACCGCGCCCCAGCGCACCGTGACGTCACGGGCCGGATCGGCGAAGCCCGCCGCCTCGAACAGCCCAGGCGCCCTCTCGATGAAACTCAAGGGTTGTCGCTTCCCCCCATTCGTCACGAGATAACCTGCGGGCAACCCCGCCGCGGAGCCTGTCGCGCGAAGAACGAGGCGAACCCTCCGGCCTTCTCGCCGGGCCTCCAGGGCAAAATCGTCCCGTGCATCCCGTGCCGTCCGGGCGAGGACCCGAGCCAGCAGCGGTCCGAATCCGGACCACTTCCGCCACGAATCCGTACCTTTCCCCGCGGGCTCGCTCGTGAACACGGTCACCCGTCCCAGGCCCACCTGCCAGCGCGCGAGCACGGGGTGGGAGCTCGCCCGGGTGACGATCAGGTTCTCGGCCGCCGGTCGCATCCGTGTGGCGAGGTAGCCGTCCAGGAGTGGAAGAGCATTTCGGTCGATCCCACGCCAGAAGAGTTCCGGGCCTTCAGCCCGGAGCGCAAAGGCCCCTGTCTTCCACACGGGCAAGCGGGCGCTCGTCGGTCGCTTCAAGATGACCTCGGGAAGGTTGAAGCGATTGGGCACGGCGTAAAACCGCCCCTTGCCCCAGTTGGCCATGTTGACGAGGAATTCGCTGTGGGCCTCGGGCCCCACGAGAACGGTGGACACGTTGATGCCCTTCTCCGCCATCTTTCGCAAGAGGGGCTCGAACGCTCCGCTCTCGACGCCGCCGTCCGTGAGGACCAGCACGTGCTTGTAGCGGGTGTTGACGTTCTGCAGTCCGTAGTAGGCCTCCTCGATCGCGGGCATGATGACGGTGCCGCCGCCCGCGTCGAGACGGTTGATGGCGC
Source organism: Planctomycetota bacterium (assembly GCA_011369445.1). GTDB lineage: Bacteria > Planctomycetota > DRQF01 > DRQF01. The sequence continues at coordinate 3,895 of DRQF01000262.1, forward strand.
GCTGGATCTCGATCACGTTGGAGGCGGGCTGAATGGGCGCCGCCCATCGTTTGGCGCCGTAGAACTCGACGATCCCCACCTTGTCGTGGGGCAAGAGCCTGCGGATGGCGAGGCGGGCCACTTCCTTGGCGAGTTGAACCCGCGTCCCGCCCATGGAGCCCGACGTGTCGATGATCACCACGAGCGTCGTGCTGGGATCGCGTTTTTCCTCCTTCTGCGTCAACTCCACCGGTAGGATGTCCTCGAGAGGCGACTTGAAGTACCCGCCCGGGGCAAGCGATCCGCGACCACCGCAGACGAAAAGCCCCACGCCGCGCTCCTTCACGGCGCGCACGAGAGCCTCTTGCCCGGCGATCGGAAAGCGTCGAGAGGGAAGATCATCGACCACGACCAGGTCGGCCGAACGCAAGCCCGTCTCGACATCGCCTTCGGGATCCACGGCGTGGAGGTGAAAGCCTGGTCCCACGAGACGCGCGAGCGGCTCGAGACCCTTTTCCATCCGCCATCCCAGATACGCCACGTCCAAGGGCGGCTTCACGAAGACGGTGCGGGTGAGAGTGTTGTCCGCGGGCCACGGGTCCTCGCTCTTTTTCACCAGGAGGCGGGCGGACAGGGTCAGCGGTCCGGGCTCGGAAGGTTCGAATTCGAGAACGACGCGCCGCCGATCCTCGACGGAAAGCGACTTCATCGCAGCGAGCCGGTTGCCTCGACCTTCGAGTTCCAACGTGGCCGCGTCCACCGGGCCGACAAGGGTCACGGCCACGGTCGCCCGTTGCCCCACGCGCAACTCGGAGAGGACTTCCAACCCCACGGGACGGGGATCGTTCTTCCGTGACGCGAGCGGGATCGGATGGATGGGCAGACCCCGCGCCTCGTAGCGTGCCAGTGCCTCCGACCAACCGGCTTCGTCGTCGACGCCGTCGGTGGCGAGGACGACGGCCCCCCTCCCGCCTTCCGGGATGCGGCCTTCCGCGAGCCGCAGGGCGGCGGCCAAGGTGGCCGGGCCGCGACGCCCTCCCCATTCCACCAACTCGGCGGGTCCGGCGTCCCAACGATCCCGCATGCCCTCCAGGGTCCTGCGCGCCGACGAGAAGGCGGCGGCATCCACGGAAGGGGACTCATCGAGAAGGAGAATCAACTTCGCGGACGTCTCTTGTCCTTTCCACGTCGGCGTGGCCAGGGCGAGGAGGCAGGCCAGGAGGGCCGCGCTCCGTCCGACGGAACGCTTCAGGGAACCACGTCCCCGAGGCCAGAAAAAAGGCAGGGCCGCCAGGGGCAAGAACCAAAAGACGAGAGGGTGCGCGAACTGCATCAGGGCATCCTCCCCTTCGCCGTGAACCACCATTCCGCGAGGAGCATCGCGAGAGCGGCCGCGCCCAGCCAGAGGGTCGGATCGATCCTGCCTCCACCGGCGAGGCGTTGCGCCGAGGCGCTCTTGGACGGAGGCAGAAAATCCTCCGCCGGCAGCAGGGCCGAAACCTCCACCGCGGTCCCGTCCCCCAACCCGAAACGCCCCGCCGCGAGAGGGACGGGAGGTTCCCCGACCCCGTTCACGGTCTTGCCGTCTTGGCCCTCGAGTTGGTCGCCGGGTCGACCCACGGGATCGCCCACCGTGGCGGTCGCCGGAGGAGCCGTGGAATCGGCCAACCAGCGCAGAGCCGCCGCCATGAAAAGGGGAAAGGCTTCGGTATCCAGAAAATGCCAGGGGCGGTCGAAGAGCTGAGCAGACACCTCGATGCGTCGGGCGTCCCCGGGTTCCATGTCCACCCGTCCCAGCTCATCATCCCCCCCCTCGCCTTCTCGCCAAACCTCGTCCCAGCCCAGCCCCTCGAACACACGACGCACGCTTTCCAAATCGTCACGGGCGCCGTAGACGATGCGAACACGCGCCGACCCGTCGACAACGCGAAAGGCCGCCTTCTCGGATCGCCCGACAAGCAGCCCATGGCGCCCCACCTCGAGATCCGGGTCGGCCGCGAGGTAGGCCTCGAGGCCGAAGGGCAGGTTCCCCTCCCTTTGAATGGGAAGGCGAAACCCGTCGGGGAGCTGCAAACGGGCTTCCCTCCGGCCCGCGGGGCCGGTGAGTCCCACCACCACGGTCTGGCCGGCCGCGGTGAGATCGTCGATCCGAAAGATCCACCCGCCGTTCACCCTTTCGACGCGAAGGTCCTCGGATTCGAGGACGGCGTCACCCACGCGGACGTCGGGGCGCGGCGCCTCGCCTTTCCCGCGGAGGACGAAGGACACGTCGACCGCGTCCGGTTTTCCCGAGGCCGCCCGTTCGTAGCCGAGGGAGGCGAGCGCGGCGACCTCATCCTTCTCGGTCCCCGACCACCGCCTTCGCACTCGGACGGAGTCGGGCAGACTCGCGTGCAAGGCGGCAGGCAAGGGGGTCGGTCCGATGACGACCACGTCGAGGGGCTGGTCGCCGCTTTCCTCGTCCACGATGCGGTCCACCTCGCGCGCCGTCATTCCGTGCGCACTCTCGGGCCGCAGATCGCGCCAACGGTCCAGGGCCAGGGCGGCGGGTTCGCCCGGGGCGAGCAGCACCTTGGAGCGCCCGCCGCAGGCCAGCACGCGCGTCGGCCGCGCACCGAGTTCGCCCAGCGTCTCCGCCAGCAGGGCCTCGACCCGGGAGCGAGACGACCGGCCCCCCGTGGCCCAGGAGTTCTCGACGAGGATGACGGCCGCGCCGGATGTCTCCCGGCCCCTCAGTTCGGGACGGGACGCGGCCAACCACAGACAACTCGCGAGGAGCAAAAGGAAGACGTAGGCCCAAGGATGGCGGAAGCGTCGCACCAGAACCCGAGCCCGGTTTTCACGCACGGCTTCCCGCCAGAACAGCAGCGTGGGCACGGCACGATCGGAGAATCGGATGCGTAGCCGCTGAAGCAGGAAAAGCCCCGCGGCGAGGACGACGAGGCCGGACGCTGTGGCGAGGGGCGACCAGGTGACAAAGCTCATACGGTCATGCCTCCCGCTTCGAACAGTCCCGCGATCTGCGGCAGGAGGGGAGCGTCGGTGTCGAGAGGCAAGTAACCCAGACCCCGCGCCTGCACGAAATCCAAAAACCCGGCCTGGAAACGATCGTAGGCCTCAGAATAGCTCGCCACGGCCTGGGCGGAGACGGACAGATCGATGCCTTCCCCGGTTTCGCAGTCGAGCAGGTGGAGATCGCCTTGAAGGGTCGGTTCCCGGTCCTCGGAGCGAAGCAACTGAACGAGGAGCAGGCGATGGCGAAGAGGCGTCAGGGATGCGAGGACGGCCTCCAGGCCGGCGGGGTCGAAAA
>DRQF01000263.1 GCA_011369445.1 Planctomycetota bacterium
CGGTATCACGAAGGTTGTGGGCGGACAGAACCTGACGAAGAAGGGATATGTCCTCGGGACGACGCTCTACATGGCGCCTGAGTTCATCTCTCAAGGCGTCGTCTCCGTCAAGACGGACATCTATGCACTCGGTGTGACGTTCTACGAGATGCTTACGACGCGAAAGCCTTTCGAGTTCACCCGCGAGAACGAGCCTTTGGTGAGCTTTGCGCGCCGCGTGTGCCAGGGCGAACCGACCTTGCCTTCGACCTACCGACCGATTCCGCCCGAACTCGAGCGGATCCTCATGAAGTCTCTCGCCCAAGATCCGAAGGCGCGCTACAAGTCCGCCAAGGAGTTCATGAAGGATCTGGCGAAATCGTTCCCGGATCTCGTGCAACGGGACATCGTCATCCCGTCCGGCCGCGCGATGACCCGTTACGTGAAGGTGGACGAGCTGCAGAACGTCGCCGGAACCGTGGACTCGCCCCCGAAATCGAAGGGGTTCCCCAAGGGGACACGCTTGGCCATTGGAGCGACCACTGCCGCAGTGATCATGCTGCTGGCCTTGTTCATGCCCAGCATCGCGCCCGGTATGGCGGCTTCTCTCGGCACGGGGCTTCTCTACGGAGGGGGAGCCGTCTTGGGTGTCCTCCTCGGGTATCTCCTCTACGCGTTCTTGCCCAAGCCCGAAGTTCTCCCGGGTTTCGGCGGCGGCGACCTTCGTCCGGCGTCCACCGTGGGCGACGAGAACGAGGAATTCCTCGAGGAGTCGTCCATCCCGGAATTCGAGGATGCGGGGGACACGATCCCCTTCCACGAAGGATTCCAGCCCGGCGAGGCCTTCGAGATGACCGACGTGTCCGAACTCGAGGCTTACCTGGTCGTCGTCGGCGGTCCGGACAAGGGGCGTCGGTTCGGCTTGCGGCCAGTCTCCCGCATCGGTCGGGATCTCCGCCTGGACATCCGTCCCCATGACAAGGAAATCTCTCGACACCACGCCGTCTTGACGTTCACCGGTACGGGTTTTTGCCTGGAAGACCTGGGGTCCACCAACGGCACCTACGTCAACGAGGAGAAAGTCGTGGGGAAGCGTCATTTGAAGCCGGGCGACATCGTCCGCGTCGGGGCATCGCGCATGCGATTCGAGTATCAGGCTCAGTCCGCTCCCACGGCCTGAACCCTCTCAAAGATCCTGCGCTCGGCTCTTGCTCAGGAAGACCAGAGCCGCCTGCCCGCTGCCGTAGGTGATCTTCCTCCCATCGACCATGACCCCGAGGACCGGTTCCATCTGGGGTACGCGCGGTGCGAACTCAGGCCAGACGAGAACGAGGTTTTCCACCTCGCCCATGCCCGGAGAGAGAGCACGCATGACGGTGCGAAATCCTTCGAGAGTTCGGACCATGGGAATCATGGGCGCTCGGCAGTAGTACGCCACAGGTGAGAGATCCTGGGGAGTGAGGACGACGTCCCGAGGACCGAGATGCCGGTTCAGGTCCTCTCCCATTCTCTCGTAGAGCGTCGTGGCGTAGTGCCTGCGAAGCTGCCATCCATTGTAGGAGCCCCATCCCGCGAGAACGGCCAGCAGGAGGGCGCCAGCCTTCATCCCGAGGAACCCACGATTCGTAAGAGCGACGAAGGGGATCGCGCCCATGAGGGCCAAGCCGGGAACCGCCTGGAGAATCCAGAACTCGTGAACCGCCGCGCGTTCTCGGAAAGCGACGGCGGGAAGAAGCCCCGCCAAGGTAAGGACCCAGGCCGCCCGGATGAGCGGACCTCTTCGACCAACAGAAAGCACGGCGCCGATCGCCGCGGGGATCAGGAGCGCCCAGGTCCAGCCCTGGCGAAGCCATCGCGCCATGGCGCTCGTGTAGTCCACCGATGAAGCCAGACCGGCCACCCCCAGCAGGGGTTTGATCTCATCCACCACTCCCTGGATACCGCCTGTCGCCCAGAGAAGCCAACCCAGATAGGTGAGAAACCCCAAAGCGTACGGCGCCGCCGCTGCTGCGGCGAGTCGGCGGCGTCGTTCCACCTTTGACGCGAGCAAAAGCCATCCCCATAGGGCGGGCACGAGGAAGTAGGCGAACCAGTCCGTGAGGGCCGCCAGAAAGGCCACGCCCAGCCAGAGCAACAGCGTCCCACGGCTACGTCTTGCTGCGTGGCGCTGAAACGCGAGATAGGACAACACGAGGAAAGCCAGCGAGAACATGGGGGCGTCCACCATGCTGCCGTACTCGTGGAGCATCGGTGTGCTCGCGGCGAGGGCGAGCGTCCACCAACCACCGAGGGGTGACGCGGCCTGCCGCGCCACGCCCCACACTCCGGCCAGAGTCATGAGAAGGAGAGCGAAGATGGGAAGACGCAGGCCTCGCTCGTTGCGCCCCCAGGCGTGGTAGGCGGGGTAGGTGATCAGGTGCGGAAACGGTGGGTGGTTGTAATAGAAGTAGGCCGTCTTCGTCGTCCCGGGTTGAGCAAACAGGGCGGGGCGGAGGCGCAGTCCGACGATTCCATGGGTTTCGAAATTGCGTGCGGCAAGTCCGTAGTAGGTGCTGGTGGTTCCTCCGAGCGAGGCGTCGAAGGGTGCATCGATCTCTGCGAGGTGAACACCCAGGAGGAACACGGTGGCGGCCAAGGCGACGAGGGGGAGGACGCCGGCCTTGGGCCGCGGCATCAGGCGAAGAGGAACCAGGCCAGAAGGGCGATGGCGATGACGCTCAGGACGATGACGAGCGCCGTCGTGCTCTTCGGGGCCAAGTCCTCGCCGAGTTCCGGGATTTTCATCTCGAGTCGCGTGCTGCCCGAGCGGGGTGTGACGGGAGACCTCCGCGCTTCGTCGGTGGAGGCAGGGGGTGTCGCCGACCAGTCCTTCACCTCGAACTTGAGGCGGGGGCCCTCGCGCCCCAGGCCGATCAGGTCACCTGGCTTCAGCTCGGCGCGTCGCACCTGCTGGCCGTTCAAGTAGGTCCCATTGAGACTTCCCATGTCGTAGAGGATGAGGCTACCTGCTTCGACGCGGATCTCGGCATGGTGGGTGGATACGGTGGGGTCTTGGAATGGGTCGAGGGCGACGTCGTTTTCGTCGCCGCGTCCGATGAGTATGGACTCTCGAGACAAGACCTCGACTTGGCCCTCTCGACTCCCAGAACGGTGGTTCAGAACGATCTGCACGGGTCGCCCTCCTTCAACCGGCGCGCTTGATGACGATGGGAACTTCCGTGACGTCGAAGACGCCATTCAGGGCGTGGAATCTCAACCGCAAGATTCCAGCACCCTCGGAAATACCCTTTTCATCTGGGATCGTGCCGGATCCGGCCTTGGAAGGCAAGGGGATGACCTTCCCGTCCGATCCGACGAAGACGGCCTCGATGGGACCGTCGAGCAAAGGAGGCTGCTCCGCGGTGAAGCGGATGGTGGTGGGAAGCCCGGAAATGACGAAGGGCTCTCCCGCTTTCGGCTTGCGCCCCGCAATGCTGATGACGACGGGGGGAGACGTCACGAGATTCAGGTTGAAACTCCTCCGAGCCACGTGACCGCGCTTGTCGCTGGCCTCGACGGCGATGGGGCCCTTGGCTTCGAGAATCCATCGTCGGAGCGTTTCCGTCTCCCCCAGCTTGCGAAGAACGCGGCCATGGACGAGATTCACAAGCTCGAGTCCAGAGGGGTCTTCCACGGTCAAGATGAGGGGAGAAGTTGGCTTCCAGAGGAACTTGTCGGCACCTCCCGGGGGAACCTCGACGTCACCCAACGTCAGTCGAATACTGGGGGCGTCCTCATCCACCGTCGCCGAAGGTGTTGCGAAGACAAAGTCCTTCGTGAGCTGCCGTCCGACCTGATCGGTGGCCTCGATCCGGAGCCGCCCGGGCGCCGAGACCAGGATCTTCCGTTCGTATCGACCGTCCTTGAGGCGGGGCGTCCCAAGGCGGACTCCTTCCCGAGCGCGGGCCTTGATATCGCGAGCGGTCAGCGAGCTCTCATCCTCGACCAGCAGGGTGTACTCGGTCGGACCAAGAAAAGGGATGGACTCTAGGGTGTGCGGGTCGCCCTGAGCGTCCACGAGAGTGATGCGTGGCGGCCGCGTGTCGCCTTGAACCCGCACGGTGCCCAATTCTTCGGTGACGCGGTTGCGGTCGTCAACCACGTGGATCGCCCAAGTGACGGCGTCGTTCGTGGCCGGGACTTGGAAGACCACGCCGCTCGGCCCGTCGGCGGGCAACGGTTGCAGCGCCTGATCGAACTCCCCGCGGAGCCGGAGCGACTCGTTGTGGGCGAGGCCGTCCACGAAGAAGGCGAGCGCCACGGAGGGAGGCGGCGCCGTCACGAGTCCCCCTTCGGGAACGATGCGATGGCCGTGGCGGATCTCCCGAAGACGCCTGGGCATCCGCTGGACGCGCAGACGTGCGTGTGTTGCGTGACCGGCGCCGTCCACCGCGGAAAGCTCGAGGACGCCCCCCGTAGCCCCGTCGGAAAGAGGATCGGCGATGACGAACTGGCGAAGACTGCGTCCCTTGGCTGCCGAAGGGATGTCCGCTCCGCGATATCGGACTCGTGCATCCAGAAGAAGAGCCAGATCCTTCACCGCGAGGGAGAGGGATTCGCCGGGGAGAACGAAGAGTTCGTCCGTTGGGGGAACTGTCGGCGGAGAGTCGCCCACTTGGACGGTCCACTCGGGAGCCTTGTCGTCGACGATGACGGGGTAGGAGATGAGAGGAGTCCAGCGTCCCTTCTCGCCGCGGGTTGCCACGCGAACGATCGACTCCCCTTCGAGCGCGATGGGAGCTTTGCCATCTTCGAGATCGAGGGGGCGGCCGTTCACCGCAAGAGGGCCCAAGAGTTCCGTGGCGGTGTCGTCCAAGGAGAGCGTCCAAGGTGTTCCCTCGGCGTCGGCCGGATCGACGCCCAAAGCCCCCAAACCGAGTTCGGCGAGGGTGCGACTCTCGCCGCCCGGGAAATCAAGTTCGGCTCTCGCGAGGAAGAGGCGAAGGGCCGCATCGCGACGGAGCGTCGTCACCCTGGTCCGCTGCTTCGGCGTGAGTTTTTCGGGACTGAGTCGGCTCAAGGTCCGAAGGATCTGCTCCGGCCCCTCGACGGGAGTTCCGTCTTGGACCTCAAGGCTTCGAATGAGACGTTCCGCTCCCAGAGTCTCCGCGAGAACCCATGCCCGCCACAGGATGGCGGCGGCCAAGGCGATGGCGACGATGCGGGCGGTTCGTGCGAGGGTGGTCACGAAAAATACTGTCCGACGTGGGTTGTGGTCATTCGGTCTCTCCTCCCATTCATCGGTTCATCCCGTGCCCATGGTATAGCGTCTAAGCACTTTTGTGGCGAACTCTTATCGCGGCCTGGCCCTGCGCATCGCCGAATTCTCAGGAACGGCTCGGCGCTAGGCACCGGATCAGCGCCGCCCTCATTTCCTCTATAGAAGACGGTCTATCGCCTGGTGATTTTTCCATGCCGTCGAGGATATGAGCACCGAAGCCTCCCAGGCGCTCATCGACGGCTTCGATGGGGGCGGCGGGGGGCAGATGGCGGCGATGAGCCAGGATCACGGAATACCCCGTTCCTTCGAAAGGGGGCCGTCCCGCCGCCATCGTGTAGAGGAGTACGGACAAGGAGTAGAGGTCCGACGCAGGGGTCGGCGGCTCGCCCAGCAGCACCTCCGGTGCGCCGTGGATGAGAAAATCGTCCGCCTCGTCGTGGAGATCGAGGTCGGTGGTTCCACGAGCGGAGCCGAAGCCTGTGAGCCGCACTCGGTCCTTCGTATCCAGCAGAACGTGGGCGGGACAGAGTCGGCCATGGCACAGCGGTGGAGTTCGACCGTGGGTTGCCATGAGAGCGTCCATGAGACCCAGGGCCACATCGAGAAAACGGGCAGGCTCCATGGGGCGACGTCGAAGCAACAGATCCGCCAGCGTGAGATCGGTGTGCGGCGCGGAGATGATGACGGCCAATCCGTTCCACTCGAAGACATCCCACACCGGATGAATCGCATCGTCGGACATCTCGGCCAGCCGGCCGGCCTGGATCATGAGCTGATTTCGCGCGGTCTTGCCCCCGGCGATGACGCGCATCGAAACTTCTCTTCCCGACTCGAGATCGACCGCGCCCCAGACCTCGTCCCCCGACTCCCGGCGAATCAGGTCGACCACCCGATAGACCTCGAGGATCTGATCCGGTGAAAGCAACGTGGGCGGAGCGTCGTCGGCTCCCGGGTCGGAGAATCCCATGTCCGCCATGAGTCGGGAGTGGGAAGCTGAGGAGCCTGAATCTCCCATCCATGCGTCGAAACACCGGATGACGTCGTCCAGGTCGGGGCGATCTCCTGGGTCCTTCGCGAGGCAGGCCATGACGACGTCTCGGAGCGATTCGGGAAACCGACGGCTCGCCGGGAGTTTGGCGAAGTCGATGGGGGCCTCGTGGCGGATGCGTCCGACCTCGGCAAAACTCTTCACGTCGATCGGACATCGTCCCGTCATCAACTCGTAGAGGATCACGCCGAGAGAATAGACATCCGAGGACGCCTCCAACTCGACGCCTCGGGTTTGCTCCGGAGAGAGGTACTGGGGTTTTCCCATGAGGGTGGGCTTGCGAGTGACCGGGTCCAACTCGGGGCCGAGCGGTTTCCCGATTCCGAAGTCGAGAAACTTCACCCTGACTCCATCCGGTTCTCCTTTCACGACCATGATGTTGGCGGGAGCAAGATCTCGGTGGAGAACCCTGGCTGCGTGGATCGCCGCCAAGCCTCGAGCGAGATCGAGGGCCACGGCGCGGAGGAATTCCGGTGGGACGCGCCCCCGGGTCCGATCGATGATGTGCCGCAAGGAGCGCCCCCGCACCACCTCCATGGCTATCCATGGGGGAATCTCCTCCAGCCCCGTGTCCAAGCAATTCACCACCTGGGGTACGTGCTCGAGATGTTTCAGGAGGCGAGCTTCCCGGGCGAAGCGGCTGAGCATGCGTCGGCGTTCCTCCGGAAACCCCTCCAACAGGTTAGGCTTCAAGACTTTCCATGCGACAAGATGCCCCGTTTCCCGATCTCTGGCGAGGGAGACGGTGGACATCCCTCCCGCGCCGAGGCGGCGGATCAACTGGAATCGCAGGGGATGGACGGCTTCTAAGGTCATGCCCTCCCATGGTATCCCGAACCCGAATCTCTGGTTGCCGTCCTGGAAAAAAACCCGGGACAAGGAACGCGCTTTCAGGAGAATTGGCGAAGGGGATGCGCATCGGCATCCCCCCGGCCCGCGGCGTGCTGGGAAACAGGGAAAAGCGTGGGCTTTGATCGCGTGGGCGTCACCGTGCCGTGACGTTTCTGGAGTTGTTCGATGAAACATTCTGCTTCTGCCATCCTCCTCATCCTGCTTTTCTCGAGCGCGCCCGGGGTGGGGCAGGAACCCGGGAAGCGCGTCGAGATGGCGGTGCAGAGCTTTCCGTCCACCCTCGATCCTCACAGGATCTTCTACCCCCCATGGAACGAGATTTATCGACTGGTCTATGAGACCCCCGTGGCGTGTTCGGCCGAGGGCCGGGTCCTTCGTCTCGTTCCCCGGCTGCTCGAGACGCTCCCAGAGATTGCCGAAGGCGGTCGCCGCGTGACGTTGAGATTCCGCAAGGGGGCTCGCTTCCAGGACGACCCCTGCTTTCCCGGCGGGAAGGGGCGTGAGATTCACGCCATGGATTTCATGCGGGTTCTCTATCATCACGCCGATCCGGCCAACGGTTCCGTCTATTGGAGCGCGTACCTCGCCGGGCGGATCGAGGGGCTGGACGCGCTTCGGGCGCGCGCCGAGAAGGAGGGGTTTTTCGACTACGACGCTCGCGTGAAGGGGCTCGAGGTGAAGGGCGACCAGGAGCTCGTCATTCGGTTTCACGGCCCCTACCCCCAGTTCACGGCTCTTCTCACCATGGCGTGGGCCTCCGTCGTGCCGTGGGAAGCGCGACGCAAGTACGGCGACGGGTTGGGCCAAAGGCCGGTCGGGAGCGGCCCGTATCGTTTCGACCCCGAGAACTCGACGGACACCCTGAAGCTTTTCGTGCGTCGCGACGACTACTGGCGAGCCTCCGAAGGCGGAAAGGAGGGGCCGCTTCCCCGAAACGCCGCCGTGCGGCTTCACGTCCTTCCGGACCTGGCCTCCCAGGAGAAGAGATTCCTGGCGGGAGACCTGTCGTTGCTGGACCTGTATCCCGGGAACGCGGAACGCTTCTGCACGCCACGGGGCCGCGTCAAGCGCAAGAACGTGCCGCGAAGGACGAAGCTTCTCGTCTCGGATCGCACGTGGATTCACTACATCGCCTTCAACATGCGCAACAAGATTCTCGCGAAGAAGAAGCTCCGTCAGGCGCTTTGCCTCGCGGTGGATCGCAATCGCTATGTCCGCGACTACTACAAGGGGGCTGCGTCCCTGGCGAATCACCCGGTCCCTCCGGGCCTTCCCCTCGACACCCCGAAGCGCCCGAAGCGGTGGGCCTATGGTCGATACAACCTGAAGAAGGCGAAAGCTCTGCTCGCCGAAGCCGGGTATCCGAACGGCGAGGGGCTCCCCGAGTTCGTCCTCGAGGCGCCGGATTCCGGCCCCTTGGCGCAACAGGACACGGAGATCCTGAAGTCCTCGTGGGCTCGTCTGGGGGTCAAGGTGCAAGTGAGACTCCACAGCGGCATGGCCGATTTCATCGATCGGGCCCGGCGCGGCGTCCAAGAGATCACCATCAATTACTGGTTCGCCGACTATCCGGACGCCGACAACTTCTTCCTCATGCTCGCCACGCGGAGCATTCCCAAGCCCGGCGCTCAGGGCGACACGCCGAACATGGGGTTCTACAGCAACCCGGAATACGACCGGCTCTACTTGGAATCGACGACCCTCGCTCCGGGGAAGGAGCGCGGCCGGCTCTACGCCAGAATGATCGAGATCGTTCAGGAGGACTGCCCCTGGCTCTTCGTCGCCCACCAGCAGCTCTGGACGCTCGTCGGCCCAGGGGTCACGGGGGTCGGGAACCGCAACCCCTTCGCCGCCGACGCCGCTCTCATCAGCCCCAGTCCGAACTGACCCCGTCCTCCTGGATTGACGAGGTCCTCCTCGTCCTGGGAACGTCGTCGGGTGATCCTTGCCGCGTACCGTCACATGAAGGCGAAAGCCTCCGCTCCCAAACTCGTCGCCACGGACTCACGACCCCTTGCGGCGCGCGCGTGCCACGTTCTTCGGAAAGTCGACTTGGGGCCTGGGGCCTCACGGGACAGAATCGGGCCGCTTCGCGCCCCTTAGCCCCACTTCAAGACTCACAGGAGCATCCCATGTCCCCTTCGCGCATCATGTCCCGGGCCATCGTCCTCGGGTTCCTATTCTTCTTGTCTGCGCCCCTCC
>DRQF01000264.1 GCA_011369445.1 Planctomycetota bacterium
ACGAGTACCTTCGGCCGAGTGTCTCGAACGGGAGGCCCGACGAGCAAGCCTCATCCGGCGCTGGTGGCACGACCAGCACAACGCTCGAGGCCGCATCGTCTGGGAGTACCATCTTGAGGCTTCTATGCAGACGCGATCTGGTTTCCGAACGCGCCGGTGCATGGTGCCGAGGAACCAGGAAAGGGGACCGCGCGCCTCTTCCCGCTGGCCGGCGAGAGAATCGTCCTGTGTGAGGCCAAAGCAACTCTCACACCGCAGCTTGTCGGACAAGCGCTGGTCCATTCAGAGTTTGCTCGCCGTGCTGGCGCGGAACTCGCGGAGAAAACCGTCTTCTCCCAATCTCCCCGCAGATGCAAGAAGTGGCGCGTAGTTTTGGTCTCACTGTCGTTGTGGCGCCGTTGGAGTCCCTATCGTGAGTCGCTGTCCCATGTGAGTTCCGGAAAAAACGGATTTGCGAGTGGCAAGAACCCGGCCCGAAATAAGCCGCATTCGACGTCTGACAGCCTGACCGGCAACCATTTCCTGCGGAAAGAATTCCTCCATGCGGAATCGCTGGAGAGCATCGGGTCTCAGTAGTGGACTGTGGCCAGACGACTGAGATCCGTGCGATCCGTGCCGATCATGTAGGCCATGATCCCGATCTCGAGTCCCGTCGGCTGCCCTGGGATCTGTCCGATCAACACTCCCGTACCGGGGTAGGCCGAGATGTTCCCGAACACCGCCGGGTCGACGGCGCCGAGCAGGCTCCATCCCGGGAGGATTCCGAAGGCGTAGGGCTCCTCGACGAAGGCATAGATCATCCCCAGATCCTGAGGGTGTCCGGCGATACCGATTTCGAGGCCGCCTTGAGAGCTGGGTTTGACCCACACCGCCGTGTCGCGGCACCGAGACAGCACGTCGACCTGAATGGGTTGCGGCGCTCCTCCGTTGAGCGAGACGGGAAGGTCCATGAAGCCCGATCCGAGGATCTCATCGAAGATGTTCTCTTGGATCCCGACGCCGAAGTCGGCGCGTAGCGCCTTCGTGACGAAAAGGGATGTGACGAGGTGTTGGTCGGCTCCGTGCATGGCCCCCAGCGGAAGGGGATTCGCACAACCCGGGAAGGGAATGGGTTGATTGGCGGCCGTGATGTCGAGCGAGCCAAAGTGACCGAGTCCCACGACCGTCGCCAGGATGTTGCGAGCGGGGTGGTGATCTCCGAGTTCTCCTTGATCACTCCAGTACGCGGCGGCCGCGGCGGGTGTGATGGCGTCATCCGTTCCGGCCAACTGGTAGAGATGGCCCGAGAAGTTCTGGGCCGCCGGAATGGCGCCCTGCCATCCGAGAATGACGCCCCAGGGCACCGTTCCGCAGAGAGGGAAAAGTCCAGCGAGCATGTTTCCCTGATAGGGGTTCAGCTGCACCATCGTGCGGACATCTTCCTCGGCACCGCTGAGGTAGAACCCGGACACCGTGCCCATCGAGTGGCCGACCAAGCTGATGTGGGCGTCCGGGGCAGGGTCGATGTTGGTCACGCCGGGGAACACACCGGTGGAGAAGATGGCTTCCTCCCGCATCTTCTGGAGCATCAGCCAAGCCTCGTAGGCCTGCTCGACGGGGGCTTCGAACCCCGGTGGGCGAACGTAGCGGGGGGCAAGGACGATGAACCCCCAGCTGGCGATCGCCGAGAGGAAGTTCCCGTAGTCCTGAGGGTGACCGCCGTAGCCGTGGAGGAAAACCACGATCGGAAAGTGAGGGCCTCCGCCGGGCGGCGCCACGAAGAGCGAATTCGGGCCCTGGGGGGCAATGGGGTAGTAGACGTCGGCCTTGAGGGGCAAGACGGCGAGGGCTCCACTGAAGGCGTTGGGCGTGGGAGCGTTGGGAAGATCCGGCCCATCCATCGTGGCTTCGATGAGGGTTCCCACCTGGAAAGGACCGTACTGGGCGGACGAGGGGATCGCGAGGAGAAGGACCGGGATCAGGGCGGCAAGCAGAGAGCTCCGTGGACGGACCGCTGCTTCCGCCGAGTGGGTTGGCACTCGGTGCATGTTCATTCCTGCCGGGTTGTCGGATCGATGTTTGGCAAAGCGGGCACGAAGCCCGATGTCCCGACTATCGGTCGAACATGCGCTACCGCTCAATTGCGGTTAATCATGAACTCCGTACGAGTGCAGAAGGAGAGTCTAGAGAATCCGAAGGATGCGCGCGATGCGCCGATGCATGGCGGGGGTGTGGCGGACGAAGAGTTTACGTCCGTGGATCTCGAGGCTCGTTCCCTCGCCTTCCCAGGCTTTCTCTCCCGTCGCGGTCCGGATGAGGGAGAGGATCTCCTCCGGGTCGCGCTGCTCCGGCTGTTCTTCGTCCTCCTCGAGTTCGTCGCCAGATCCGCTGCCGTGGAGTCCGATCTTCGGACCCGGGAAATCCTTCGGGACGTAGAGGACATCCGCGATGTCGTAGACACCGAGGACGAGCGCCCGCCGCTGGGCATCCTCCTTGCTCGTCACCACGATGACGCCATGGCGGTGCTGGAACGCGACCCCCGTGATGTCGGCCAAGAGATTCAAGACCGTGCCGGCGGGGAGCCCCCGGAGATTCAAGGTCAACGTTCGCTCCAATTCGTCCTCCACCCGCGCGCGGAGAATCACGAGATTGATCCCCGTGATGCGGCGGAGATCCTTGAGTGCGTCTTCGAGGCGTCGTTCCTTCCACATGACGCGCACACGCGTCTGGCGGAGTCTCGAGACGACCCGCCTGTAGGTCTTCGCGTCGCGACGCGTGCGGAGGGGAATCGTGTCGAGGTCCTGCGCTGGGGCCGAGGTGGCTGTTAACAGAAGGGCGATCAGAAACGCGCGCATGTCGGTGAACTCCCGTTGTGAGGGCCGCGGGGGATGGGGGTGCCGCCGAAGTGCCCTGTCGGTCTTGCCGGTCGAGGGGGCGAAACCGGACCTCATTCTCGTGCTGCGGCCCTTTTTTTTCTCGATCCGTGCGAATTCGCCCCGACGTTCGGGGTTCTCGGTCGCCCCGGGAGTTAAGATGGTTCCATGTCGCGTCTGACCGCCATCGGCCTTGTCGCCTTCTTCTTTCTGGGATTGCTCACGCCCTTCGTGTGGGACGCGAGCGTCTATCCGAAGGTCGTCGCGGAGGTTCCCACGAGCGTGGGGGGGGCCCTCGACGGGACGGTTCAGGCGCGGTTCGAGGAGGTCCTCGCGGAACGCTCGCCCTTCATGCGAGCCCTGCGTCCCTGGTGGAACGGGGCCGTCTACGATCTGTTCGCGGAGACACCCGCGCGGCTGGTCGCCGGACGGGACGGCTGGCTGTTCTACGCGCCGTCGATGGCGCCCGTCGTGGAGCCTTTAGCCTCGCAGACCTTCCAAGAGACCCTGGCTCAACTTCTCCGCACGGCCGTGACGTTGAAGGGCTCGCCGGTCCGCTATCGTGTCCTCGTCATGCCGAGCAAGTGGCGTCTCTATGGGGATAGACTTCTTCGTCCGCGGATCGGAGAGAAGAGACGTGACGTGTTGGCGCGCGCCGTGGGGGCCCTGGCTGCTGCCGGCATCGATGCGCCGGAGCTGCTCCCCAGCATGCGACGGTTGAAGAGCGCGGAGAGGCCCCTGCTCTACCCACCGGTCGACAGCCACCTGTCCCAATTCGGTTTCGGACGGCTCGTCACCGACGCCGTGGCGCCGGCCGTCGGAATCGATGTGAACGAAGCCCGTCGCCGTCTCGCCACGCTTCCGACCGATCCCGACTTCCTCCACGTCGGGGATCTCGTTGAACTGATGGGTCTGGATCTCACGACGCCTTGGGGACGCCGCTTGGCCTATCGGGAGAAGGGCTTCAAGCTGCCGCCGCCCGCGAATCGCGCCGGGTCGGACGTGATCCTCTTGGGCGACTCGTTCACCGTTCACATGGATGCCCTCTTGCCTCGTCTGATCCAGGCGGTGACGGGCCTTTCCGTCGATGCCCGCTACTCCGACGGCAAGGAGCAAGGACACGAGGACGAACTTTTCGCCGAATATGCCGGGCGCGCCCCGAAGCTCGTCCTGGTGGTCCTCACGGAAAGGCGGTTCGCCAACGAATGAGCCCCCCCACGTTCGACGTATCGAGAAACCTTTTCCACGTCCGCCGAATGGTCACGCGATGAGAATCCCTGTGTGTCTGATTGCGGTGGTCTCCCTGGCGTTCGTTGCGTGCCACGCCGTGCCGCCGAGGGACCTGGGCGAGGCCTGGCGCGTCATGGGCGGACACGGATTCACCCCCGGACGTTTCCACGTCCCACGCGGACTCACGTTTTCCGCCGACCGACTTTGGGTCGTCGATCGCTCCGGGAGAGTCCAGGGGTTCTCCACCGACGGGACCTGCCTCATGGAGGTCAAGGTCATGGAGGGGGACAAGGGCTTCCCTCTGGGGCTGGTGGGGCAGGACGACGGGGGATTTTTGCTCGTCGACACGCATCGCGGGCGTCTGCGTTGGTTCGACGGCAACGGCCTTCCGAAGCGCGTCGTCCAGCAGCCGAATCCGCGTGATCTCCCCCAAAGGGCCGCCCGCGGTCCAGGCGGGCGCCTTTATGTCTGCGAATTCGGGGAAGGCGACGCCAACCGCATTCAGGTTCTCTCGTCGGACGGCCGGCCCCTGTTCAGCTTCGGAGGGTATGGCAGGGAGCCCGGCCAACTCACCCGGGCCATGGATGTTCTCATCCACGGGCATGAAGTGTACGTGGCGGACGCCTCGGACCGCATCCTCGTCTTCGACCTCGAGGGGGTATTCCTGCGAGAATGGGGAGAAAGTGGCGTCGAACCCGGGCAACTTCGGTATCCTTACGGGCTCGCATGGAGAGGGGATTTGCTCTACGTCTGCGAATACGCGAACAACCGCGTCCAGCGTTTCGAGGCTTCGGGGCGAAGCGCTGGAGTCTTCGGGCGACCCGGAAACCGCGAGGGAGAGTTCAAGAGCCCTTGGGCCATCATTACAGGGCCAAACGGAAAACTGTGGATTGCGGACGCGGGGAATCACCGCGTCGTCATCCTCGATCCGGAAGCGGTGGAATGGGAGCGAGGAACATGAGCGGCCCACGTTCTTCAACGAAAAGACGGTGCGGCGTAGATCGCATCCTCGTGTGCGCGCTCTTGTTCCTCGCATCTGTGGCGGGGCGTGCGGACTCCCAGACCCTCGAGGTGCGCGTGCGCGCCGGGTTCTTCGGCTATCTCGTCCGAGGGCGTCCCTTCCCGATCACTGCGACTCTCGAGAATCGGACCGGGTTCGCCCTGGAAGCGCGTCTCGTTCTCGAAGACGACGTCGGGATTCTGCCGACCGAGATCGTCGGCAGGGACTTCAACCTTGCGGCCGGAGCGGGCCGGCAGATCACCCTCCTGGGTCCGCCATTTCACGGCCAAAGCCTCGGTTTGCGCCTTCACCTCTCACGTGCAGTCGATATCGGCGTGGAGTGGCAAGGGGGAGAAAGAGAGGAAACCCTCGCGGTCAAGGAACTCTCGATTCGTCTCGAGTCGGCCCGATTCTTCTCCACGGTTCCCCGTCTGGGGCTAGCTCTCGGAGATCGAGGGCGGCACGTCGCCGATGTGCTTTCGAGTCGCGGTGGGCGTCTGGGCTCGGCCAACTGGCTTTTTGAGGCTTCGGGTGAGTTCGTTCCTCTCGTCTACATGGACCCTGTCGACTTTCCCGATTCCCATCTCGGGTTGGATGGGATCTCCCTCATCTTCTGGTTCGACCCCGAACCCGATGCGTGGCAGAATCCCGCCCAGGCCGATGCCCTCATGGACTGGGTCCGATTCGGGGGAACCTTGGTCATCTGCACGGCCGACCGGGCGGACCGTCTGAGTGACCCGAGTCTGGCGCGTTTTCTTCCCATCCGTTCCCCCGTGGCGAGCGTTGCCGCGTACCCGAGGTTGCGCGCGGTTCGTAGCGTCGATCCGGGCCGTGGGCCTGTCCTTCGAGGGACTCTTCGCGCCGACGCGGCTTGGAAGAGCATGGCGGGGTACTTTGAGAAAGGATCTGGTCCTGCCGTGGGACTCGGCCGGTACGAGTGGAATGTCGGTCGGGGACGGATCGTTCTTCCCAACTTCGACCCCATGAATTGGGACCAAGGGGACGCCAGGGCTCTCCCCGCGGCGCTCGCCTCTTCCGCCGGTGTTGCGGTCCAAAATGGGAGCGTGGACCTGGAGGGCGCGGTCAACAGGTACGGGAGGGTGATTGGCGACGTGTTGCAGAATGGGAACATCCTCGCTCCAGACGTGGGGTTCTTCGTCTTCCTCGGCGTCCTTTTCGTCATCCTGATCGGTCCCGTCGACTACAGGTTCCTCAAGAGGCGAGGCAAGCTCCACTGGAGTCCGATCACGCTGCTTGTTTACTCCGTGGCTTTCTCGGGGGGGGCATTTCTCGCCACCATGCTGCTCTTCGCGCCGAATGAAGAGGTCAACCGGGTGGCCATCCTCGACCTCTCGCAGGATGAAGAGGGAAGAGAGCTGGCCGAGGGGTATTTCTACCAGGGGGTCTACGAACCTCTCGGCGCCACCGTGTCCTGCGACGTCCCCCATTGGCGCATCTATGGGCTTGTTTCCAGCCGCAGTGAGTTCCGTCGTTTGGGAAAGTCCGGCAAGCAGGTCTGGGACGGCGCGGGAAGACAGTTCTCCGTGCTGGACATCCCGTTCAACGGCTTCCGAGCGGCGGAAAACCGGATCTCGGGCGAGGTGTCGGAGACGGTGACGTGCCGGTGGGAAAGGCAGAAGGACGGTTCGTTCGGCTTGGTCGTCCACAACGGATTCAGACGCCCTTTGCGAAACCTGCGGGTGGCCAAGGGGGACGGGCGACACTACGTCCTCGAAGGGGCTCTCGAGCCGGGCGCGTCCCACACGTTCATTCTCGGGAGGGCCCGCGATGTCCTGCCTGGAGAACTTGGGATGCTCAGAGGGCCCTTGAGGCGCAACGAGCGGCAACTCCGCCGTCTGACCGATGTACTCCTCCGATCGATGAGCACGTGGCGGACAGGGTCGAAGGAACTCAAACGTCGCCGCCATCAAGTCATGAGTCCTAGGATCCCCTGGGCCATTCCCCCGGGCGTGAGCGAGGGGGAGATGTTCTTGCTGGCTTCGACGACGGCGCTTCCTTTCGAGGACGCCTTGGCGGGTCGGCGCAACGGTTTCAATCTTGTCGTGGTGAGGCGGCGTATCCCCTCCCGGAATTCGGAGTGAGTCGATGACTGCGATTCTTGAATGTCGTCACTTGAGCAAGTCCTACGGCAGGCTTCGCGCAGTCCAAGACTTCACGATAACGGTGGAGGCCGGAGAAATCCTCGGTTTCGTGGGACCCAACGGCGCCGGAAAGTCGACGGCTCTCAAGATGATCGCCACGATCTTGAAGCCCTCGAGCGGTGACGCGCTCGTCTGCGGGTACTCGATACGCAGCGATCCTCAGGAAGTCCGCCGGCGAATCGGATACATGCCCGATGTCTGTGGTCTCTACGAGGCCCTCACGGTCGTCGAGTACCTGAGCTTCTTCGCTTCCGTCTACAAGATCTACGGGGAAGCGCGCGAGAAAATCGTCAAGGAGGTTCTGGAAATCACGGGCCTCGAATCGAAATCGGCCAGTCGCTGCGGCGCCCTGTCCCGCGGGATGTCCCAGCGCCTGCATCTCGCTCGCGTTCTCATTCACGATCCCGCTCTTTTGCTCTTGGACGAGCCCGCTTCCGGACTCGATCCTCGGGCCCGCGTTGAGCTGAGAGAGCTCCTGACGACGCTGAAGGAGATGGGAAAGAGCATCATCATCTCGAGCCACATCCTCTCGGAGCTGGGGGAGATGTGCGACACCGTAGCCATGATCGAGACGTCCAAGCTCGTCTACGTGGGGCATGTGGACGACGTTGCGTCGGGAGCGGTGCACGAAGGGCGGGCTTACCGCCTGAAGCTGAGCGCGTCCGATCCGACCCAGGACGTTCAGGCCCCCTCCCGGGCGGACCTCATTGAATTGCTCAAGGGCATTCGGGGCGTCGATGGCGTTCGCGAAGGTGAGGACGAGCAGACGCTGCTCCTCCGTCTGCTCCCGAGGGAGGCCCGTCCCCACGACATCCTGAAGAGTCTTCTCGACCGGGGTTTTCCGG
This sequence comes from Planctomycetota bacterium, assembly GCA_011369445.1. Lineage (GTDB taxonomy): Bacteria > Planctomycetota > DRQF01 > DRQF01. The sequence continues at coordinate 8,090 of DRQF01000264.1, forward strand.
TCGAGGAGTTCGCCTCGGAACGTTTGGGCCTCGAGGACGCGTTTCTCCACCTCACCACCGGAAAGGTCCAATGAGAGCGATCTTTCGGCAAGAGTTCATCCGTTACGCCCAGAGCAAGGCTTTCTTCTGGTTGCGGGCGGGTGCTTTCGCGTTGCCCCTGATCCTTTCCGCGGCGGGTATGTCGGAGGCCCGGACACCGGACCAAGAAGGGTATGTCCTGTTCGTCACGACGTTTCTTTCCTTGATCGCTGTCGTGTTGTTCATGGGGCCCGCCCTCTTGGCCCCCGTCATCGCCGAGGAGAGGAAGAACAACCGCCTGGACGTGCTGCGCAGCGCCCCCGTCGGAAACTGGGGGATCGTCTTGGGCAAGTGGTCCGCCCGCGTGGCGTCTCTCGGTGCCGTCGTGCTGGCGGTCATGCCGCTGGCCGCGACCTCGCTCCTTTTCGGGGGGGTCGCACCCGGACAGTTCCTCGATGGCGCCGCCATCACGCTGACCACCCTGTTCTGGGTCACGGCATGCGCGTTTTGGATCGGAAGCATCGTGCGGGATCCGTCTTCGGCCGCACGGATCGGCATCGGGTCGGTGCTCCTTTTCGGAGGCGTGACGGCTCTGGGGCTGGGCGCCGGTGAGATCTATCGAGAGGTAACTGGATCTTCCTCATTGGCCGTTTCGGTGACAGGCAACCTTGTGGCTTTCCTCAACCCCTTTGTCGTGTTCGTCAACGTCTTCGAGCCCGTGCCGATGAGTTTCGCCGTCTTGAGGACGACCGGTCTGACTCCCCTCGTGTTCTATGCCGTGGCCTCCTCAGTGGCGGGGGCGGGCTTCCTCGTTCTTGCCCAGCGCGCGATCGGTCGAGAGCCGAGGGCCGCATCCGGAAAGCGTCGGTTGCGGTGGCGCTTTTCCGGTTCGAGATCGACTTTGGCGAAGATCTGGGTGCTGGACGCGCATCCCCTCGTCTGGCTGGATGACATGCTTTCCGGGAGGGGGAAAGGTGGGCTCGCGCGGAAAGCTTTCTTCCTCGTCGTGGTGGTCGGCGGCGAAATCCTCTTTGCGAGTCTCTATTCCACGATCCGCGACAGACGGTTCCGCCCTGGCGAGATTCTCCTGCTCCATGCCTTCGCATCAGGAATCGCACTGCTCTTGGCGTTCGTCTCCGTGGCCAGCGTGGGGGCGACGGTATTTCACCGTGACAGTGAGGCGCGTTCGTTGGAGATCCTCCACGCCGCCCCTCTCTCCACGCGATCGATGGTGATGGAACGGATGACGGTCGTCCTGCGAATGGGCGGCGTTTACTGGTTCCTGAGCGTCCTGCACGTCGTCTTCGGTTGGGCCGCTGGGGATCTCCCTTTCTGGGTGCTCCCCATGTACATCGTCTACTCGGGCATTCTCGTCGTCACACTGGCCATTTTCGCCGCGGCGGTCTCCCTGCACCGCGACTCGGCCCGCAAGTCCGTACTCTGGGTGTTCGGCACCATGGTGGCGTTCACCGTGGTTCTGCCGATCTTCCTGGGGCTCGTGATGGCTGGCGGGAACGTGGAGGAGGTAGGCGTTCTCATCATGCTCGGCCACCACCCCTACCTGATCGCCATGGACCCGTTCATCCTCGCAGGGATGGATCATTGGAGTCAGGATATGGAGTGGCTCTTCACTCCCTTGATCTATTTGGCCCAATATGCTCTCGCCGCGCATTTCATGTGGAAAGACATCTTCAAGCAGTATGCGAGAAGGCGAGCCGCGAATTGGGGGATGAGATGACGTATGGCGATCTGCATCGTCTGGCCTCGAGCCGGCTCGTTCGCGGCCGGGCGTGGGGCCGTTCGACCACGGGTTTTTTGTGGGGGGCGGTCGTCGGAGGAGTGGGGTCCGTCGCTCACGCTCTCGCGGGCTGGCCGGTTTTTTGGCCCCTTCTTTTCGCACCACTCGTGGCACTTGTGGCTGGCGGCTTGGCCTTGTGGTCGCGCGGCCCGTCGCGGGACCAGGTCGCCCACGAGCTGGACCGACGTTTTGGGCTGAAGGAGGCGGCGCTCACGGAGTCTTGGTTGGAGGCCCGCGGCAAGCCCGAAGAGCCGGACGAGGGTTTGGCGCCTCTGGTGAGTGAATCCCTGGAGGAGAAGCTCTCGGCGATCACGCCCCGAGCCTTGCGGGAGGCCTTCCCTTTTCCGCGGCGTGGCGCCAAGGTGGCGACGGCTTTTGCCGTGCTGGCGCTTGCCGCCCTGGTGTCGCCCCGCGTCCCCACCCTGCGGGCCCCCGACCCGGCCGCGCGGAGGGCCAAGGAACAAGCGGCCGCCCGTCGCAAGGAGGATGCCGCCGCTCGGAAACTCGTGGCCAAGGTCAAGAAGGATGCGAGCGAACTCGAGAAGCTTGCCGCCCGACGAAAGTGGGAGAAACTGCTCGCCGCCTCCAAGGCTCTGAAAACGCGGGCGGCCGGGTTGGAGAAGCAGTTTCCCGGGGCTGCGCGCGCGAAGGTGCGGATGGAAGCTTGGTCCAAGGAAGCTTCCAAGGCGATCACGGATGCGCTGGACGGGCCCGGCGGAACGGGTCGCGGTCGGGGGGATGCGGCTGAAGGCGAGGATGTGGAGGAGATGACGGCCATTGCGCGAGCACTGGAGTCCTTGGACCTTGATGACCTGGCCGGCGACATGGAAGAAGCGGCGCGCGCTCTCCGAGAGTCCGCCACAGCACGTCGAGGCGAGGCGGACACCGACGAGCATCGCAGTGACCTGGATGCGCGTCGTCTCGAGGACTTGAAGGAACGCCTGGAAAGCGCCGCGCGCCGACTCGAGGAGCTACGGAAGCTTCTGGACGCCCACCCCGAATTGAAGGAGTTGCTGGGTGGACTCACGCGAGAGCAGTTGGAGAAACTGAAGGAGATCACCCAGGAGTTGGACCGTCTGCTCAAGGGTATGGAGGCCGATCCTTCCGGCGCGCCGCCCACGCCCGAAGACCTGAAGAAACTCGCAGACCTGATGAAGAGCCTCTCGGTCGAGGACCTCCAACGGGTCCTGGACGCACTTCGGGAAATGGAGGCCCTCCAGGCGTTGCAGGATCTCGCCCAGGCCGCCGCATCGGGGGCGCCGCTGCCTTCCTTGGAGTCTCTGCTTCAAGGGCTCGGTTCCGGCATGGGGCCGGGAAGGGGGACCGGCGCTCCCCGTCCCAAGTCGGAGACGGCCAAGACGGAGGAGAAGACGGAGCGTTTGCGGGGCCGAGTCGACCCGGAGGGCCAGGTGATCCGGCGGCAACGGTTCCGGGGACTCCCGCGAAAGGTGTCCACGAAGGAGGAGTTGAATCGCCTGGCGAAGCTGGTGGAGGGGGCGGAGGAAGGAGTGATCCGCCGGAGACTTTCTCCTTCGGCGCGGCCCTGGGTGAAGCGCTACTTCGAGGCGCTTCGGGCGGCGTCACAGGGCGGGGGTAAGCATTGAGCTGGGTCTTTCCTGCGTGGCTTTTTCTTCTCGTCGTGCCTTTTGCGCTCATGCTCTGGGGGGCCCTGGCGCGACGCCGTCTGGGCCGTCGTCGCTTCGTCTCCCTGTTGCTTCGCTCGTTTGCTCTGGCGACCCTCGTCGGGGCGCTCGCTCGTCCTCGACTGGTCGATACCGTCAAGGACTTAGGGATCGTCTTCGTCCTCGACGTCTCGAAGAGCGTCCCCGTCGAAGCGCGAGACGAAGGTTTGCGTTGGGCTCTTTCCGAGATGGCGAAGGGCAAGGGGAACGATCGGGCGGCTCTCGTCGTTTTCGGGGCCAATCCTGCCGTCGAGATCCCGTTTTCGGCTCCACCGAAGGAACCGGGGAGCGATTCCGCGGCAAATCCTTTGATCGGACTCGAGAGCCGTGTCGATCTGGAGGAAACCGATATCGCTCAGGCCTTGCAGCTGGCCCGCTCTCTCGTCCCCGAGGAATTGGCCGCCCGTGTAGTTCTCATTTCCGACGGCAACGCGACTCGCGGGGGAACCGATCTTGCGGTGCGCGACCTGGGCTCCTCGGGAGTGAGTGTCGACGTCCGCTCTTTGCACTACGTCCATGACCACGAGGTCATGGTGCAAAGCCTGGAGGCCTCGCCTCGCACTCACCTGGACGAGCCGCTCGAGCTGATCCTGGTGGTTCGCGCCCTCGGAGACGGACCCGCCACGGCCCAGGTAATCGAGGACGGTCACCCGGTGGGCGAAGCCGTGGGGCTGCGCGTCCGCTCCGGCGACCAGGCCTACCGCTTCGTCGTAGCGCCTCCCGATCCGGGGTTTCACACCTACCAAGTGCGGTTGAATCCGGACCGCGACGGGAATCGCCGCAACAACGTTGGCCGATGCGGGGTCGTCGTGCAGGGGCAATCCTCGGTCACGGTCGTCTCGGGGACCGATCAGGACGAGCGATTGTCGGATGTTTTCCGAGCATCGGGTCTTGCCGTCGAGCAGGTTGCGGCCGGCGACCTGCCCCGGCATCCGGGGGATTGGATCGGCCGGGGCGCCGTGGTCCTCGACGACCTCGCCGCCTGGGAGATGGATCGGGAGCAGATGCAGGCCCTCGCCGTGGCAGTGAAGGACTTGGGAATGGGCCTGCTCGTGGTTGGCGGACCCACCTCGTTTGCGCCAGGGGGGTATCGGGGGACGCCCCTCGAAGACGCCCTCCCCGTTCGCCTGGATGTTCTCAACGAGAAACTCACCCCCAAGGGCGCTCTCGTTATCGTGTTGCACAGCGTCGAGTTCGACCAGGGCAACACATGGGCTGAACGGATCTGTTTGACGGCTCTGAAATCCCTCTCTCCCCGTGACGAGATGGGGATCGTCTACTACGACCCGTCGCAAGGCGAGCGCTGGCTGTTCGATCTCAGTCCGGTGGGCGATGGGGTAGCGCAGAAACAACTCATCGGAAAAGTGACGGTGGGCGACATGCCGTCCTTTCACAAGTGCTTTTTGCTCGCGCTCAAGTCATTGGCTCGCAGCCGGGCCTCCGTGAAACATGTCGTCGTGATCTCGGACGGCGATCCCCAGGCACCGTCTCCCCAAGTGCTCCAGACGTTGAAGAAGATGAAAGTCACCGTCTCCGGCGTGGCGGTCGCGCCTCACGGGCTCAACGTTCTCGAGGATCTGGCGGCTCTGGGCGGCGGCCGTTACATCCAACTCGATCGCAGCATGGCGGACCTTGCCAGGATTCCCCGGTTCATCGTTCGCGAGGCCTCCCGCGTACGGCGGCCCAGCATCGAGGAAAAACCGTTCACACCGCTCGTCTCTCTTCCGGGCTCGGTGCTGATCCGAGGCTTCGAGGGAGGGTTTCCCGATCTACTCGGGCACGTCGTCACCTCGGCGCGACCCGAGGCCGACACGGTTTTGTTGGCCGACGCGAAAAGGGGCGACCCTCTCCTGGCGACCTGGAACTTCGGCCTGGGGAAGGTGACGGCTTTCACCTCGGACGCCACGTCGCGTTGGTCGAAGGCGTGGCTTTCCTGGGAGGGTTTCACCCGCTTTTGGACACGGCAGATTCGTGCGGTCCTTCCCGCTGCCGAGGGCCATGGATTTCCTCTGCGCGCCACGTGGAGCGGTTCGCGTCTCGATCTCGAAATGGAAGCGGAGGACGGACAAGGGCAGCCGCTGACCGCTCTGGTCCCGCGCGTTGCTCTTCTGCGTGAAGGGGGCAAATCGCGTGACGTGGCCCTCGTGCAGTCCGAGCCCGGCCGCTACACGGCATCGGTGGGGATTTCCGAGCCCGGGGACTATCTCGTCCGCGCTCAGTATGAGGTGGAAGGCAAGCGGCTGGTGAGTCTGGCCGCCGCTTCCCTCTCATTCGGGCCGGAGGACAGGAGCCTTCGGAGCGCTGATGACACGCTGGCCTCCTGGGCCTCCCTGGCCGGTGGCGTCGACCTCTCTTCAGGGGGAGACCCATGGCGTCACGACTTGGTGAGCGTCAGGGCCCGGAGGGAACTGTGGCGGGATCTCGTCGTCGCCGGCCTTTTGCTCATGCTGCTCGACGTCGGCGTGAGGCGCATTCAGATTCCTCGCGTCCCCCGTGCGGCGCGATCGACGACCTCCACCGATTGGGTTCCCCAGCGGCCAAAGGACGCCAGATCGCCTCTCCCGGAGGCGGAGCCCGAGATGGAACCCATGGAAGATGAGGCCGCGGCCGATCCGGCGGCGACCGATGATGAACGTATGCGCGCCCTGAAATCCGCAAAGAGGCGGGCACGCAGAAGACAGGAGTGGCAATGATGGATGAGATTCTCGAGGAATTCCCTCGGCGATTCCAAGCTCTGAAGGAAGCCGTCGGCCAGGTCATGGTGGGGCAGGACGAGGTCGTCGACCTCGTCTTGACGGCTCTGTTCGCCGACGGGCACTGTCTCTTGGAGGGGCTTCCCGGGCTGGGAAAGACACAGCTCGTCAAGACTCTCTCGGAAGCCTTGGGGCTCAAGTTCTCGCGCATCCAGTTCACACCCGACCTCATGCCCGCCGACGTGACGGGGACGAACATCATCGAGGAGGACGAACACGGTCGGAAGCGCTACGCTTTTCGCGAGGGCCCCATCTTCTCGCAGCTCGTCCTCGCCGACGAGATCAATCGGGCGACACCGAAGACGCAGTCGGCGCTGCTGGAGGCCATGCAGGAGCGGACCGTCACCTCATGGGGAGAAACGCGCCCCATCGACCGCCCCCTCCTCGTCTTGGCGACCCAGAACCCCATCGAGATGGAGGGGACCTACCCCTTGCCGGAGGCTCAGCTCGATCGCTTCCTCTTCAAGGTCCTCGTTCCCAGGCCCGGTCGATCCGAATTGGTGGAGATCGTGGAGCGCAGCACACGGAGTCACCCCCCCGCGGCCCAGACCGTGATGGAGCGAGAGGAACTCCTCCGGTGGCAGTCGACCGTGCGCGATGTGGCTGCGGCGCCCCAGGTCTTGGATTTCGCGGCTCGCCTCGTCGAGGCCAGCCACTCCGATGGCGCCCGCGCGCCTGAGCTCGTGGATCGATACGTCCGTTTCGGCGCAAGTCCTCGCGCGGCCCAAAGCCTCGTGCTCGCGGGAAAGGTGAGGGCGCTCGCCGACGGTCGGCCGCAACTCGCCTACATGGATCTTCGCTGGGCGGCTCCGGCGGTCTTTCGCCATCGCCTCGTGCTGGGCTACGAGGCCCAGGTGGACGACGTCACCGCGGACAAGATCACCGCGGCTCTTCTCGAAGCGGTCCCCGACCTCGCGGAGGACGCCGCATGATGATGGGAGACCAATAGGATGAAGACTCATCTTGTCGGACCTGAAACGAAAAGGCTCGAGCACCGGGCTTTCGAGGTCGATGATGCCGAAGCGTTCTTCGCCCTGAACGGGGATCCGGAAGTGATGCGATTCACGGGAGAGCCGATGCTTTCTTCCGTCGATGAAGCGAGGCAGGCCATCTCGGACTACACGGACTTCGAGGAGTTCGGCTTCGGGAGGTGGGCGTGCGTCCTCAAGAGTGAGGGGACCGTCGTGGGATTCTGCGGATTGAAGTATCTGCGGGATCTCGACGAGGTCGATGTCGGTTATCGATTCATCCCGGAGTACTGGGGCCGGGGCTTGGCCACCGAAGCGTGCGTGGCGAGTCTGGATTTCGGATTCAACGTGCTTGGATTGGAGCAGATCGTCGCATTTGTGCTGCCCGGGAATGCCGCGTCTTTCCGCGTCCTTGAGAAGGCGGGCATGCAGTGTGAGGGCGAAATCGACTACGACGGCACAAGGGTCGTGCGGTATGTCATGCGTCGCGACTCTCGCGTCGCCGAGGGGTCGGGGCAAGGTCGCACGGAGGGTGAGGGGTGATGCGTCTCGTGGGCAAGAGTGACGCCTCGTGACGGCGCTCGGTGGAGATCTGAGGGCGAGGCTCGCCAGGCTGGACTTCGTCCTGCGCCGCTCCTTGCCTGGGACGCTGCGCGGCGACCGGCGCGCGCCCAGGCGGAAAGGAATCAGTCTCGAGTTCGCCGACTTCCGCGCCTACGCTCCCGGCGACGATGTGCGGCATCTGGACTGGGCCAGCTTGGCGCGTCTGGATCAGCTCCTCATTCGCCTCTACCACGACGAGGAAGAGCTGAATCTGAATCTCGTCGTGGACATGAGTCGGTCGATGGCCTATGGGACGCCGCCCAAGCGGGATCTCGCCATCGGTCTCGCCGCGGCGCTCGCCTGGATCGGGAGGGTTCGCGGACATCGCGTGGAGGCCTGGCTTCTCGGAGACGACCTGGAGCATGCGCGGCCCGGTGCGTCCACCGGGGCCTTCGAAGCGTTCCTCGATCGCCTGGAAACCATGCCGGCCACCTCGACGCGTCCCCTCATCGAGAATCTCGACCAGCTCCGTCTGCGAACCCGCCTGCGGGGACTCACGGTTTTGATCTCCGATCTCTTCGAGCCAGCCGGGCCTCGTCCGGTGTTGAAGCGGCTCATGGGGCCGCGCCGATCCCTCAACCTCCTCCAGGTGCTGGCCCCCGAGGAACTGGAGCCCGACCTGGAAGGCGATCTCCTCCTCGAAGACATGGAGACCGGGGAGGCGGTTGAGATCACGTGGACGCCGCCCTTGGCGGAGATCTATCGACGTCGTCTGGCCGGGCATCTCGCCACCTGGGCGGAGACTGCGCGCCGCCGCGGGGCCGGCTGGATTCATCTCAACTCCCGTCTCAGCCTCGAGGACGCCGTGTTGAACGAGTTGGCGCCGAAAGGATGGCTTGCATGATGGCTGCCCTCCCGTTGGCCGTGGCCTTCTCCCATCCACAGCAGCTCTGGTGGCTTCTGGGTCTCCTGCCGCTCATCCTGCTGTTCTTGATGAAGCGGCGGCGGCGGAAACAAGAGGTGGGGAGCGTCATGCTTTGGCAGGCGCTGCTGAAAGAGGACGTCGTTCAAAGCCCCTTCCGCGTGCCCCGGGAGTGGTTGAGCCTGCTCCTTCTCGTCCTCGCCCTGCTCGGTCTCGGGCTGGCCTTGGGAGGCTTGCGATGGGGGAGCGTCAGGCAGCCTGGGAGCCTCACGGTCCTCGTGATGGACGGCGGCGCGACCATGGCCACCCGCGAGGGGGACCGGACGCGGTTCGAAGTGGCACGAGGTCTCGCACAGGACGAATTGGAAGGGGCTGGCGACGATGTGGGGGTGGTGGTCATCCTGGCCGGCGCGGAACCGATCCTTCTGGGCGACTCACGGGAGGACCCGGCCCTCCTCCGCCGTCGCCTCGCCGACGCGAAGCCGGAGCCCCGGTCGAGCGATCTGCTCCAGGCGGTGGATCGCGCCCTCGCTCTGTTGGCCGAGGGCCGAAAGGGGGGAGCGGTCGCCACGGAACTGCGCCTCGTCTCGGACTTTGCGGGAGGCGCTCCGGACCTGACGGCGTTGGACACCGGAGGCGTCGACGTGAAGCTCGTCGCCCTGGGGGATCCTCACTCCAACAGGGGGATCGTCGGGGTTTTCCTCGGGGGACGCGGTGTGACGAAGCGCCTCGTCGTGCACGTTGCCGCCAACGATCTGGCCTCGGGGGAGGTCATCGTTTCCCTCTATCGCGATGACGTGCTTCAGGCCGCGCGGGAAGTGGAGCTTGCCGCAGGCGACTCGAAGACCGTGCTCTTCCCGATCGAACTCGAGGACGGCGCCGAGGCCTCTCGTTTTCGTCTGCGTCTGAGCGGGGAGGACGCTCTGGCTCTCGACGACGAAGTCGTTTTCGGTATTGCGCGAGCGCCCTCGCCCCGCATCCTCGTGTTGGGGGAGGCCTCCCCTTATCTCGATGCCCTCGGCCGCGTCTTTCCAGGCTTGGAGGTCGTGCGCGTCTCCAGCGAGGCAAAGCTGCCGTCCGGGACGTCGTCCTTCGATCTTCTGATCACGACGCAGGATTGGACGGGGGAAGAGCCGCCCCCGGCTCGGCGGATTCTCTGGTGGGGCGCCGCACCCGCCGGTCTTCGACCCAAAGGCGAGGCCTTGCAGACGATCGTGGTCGGCGTGGAGAGAGGGGACCCGGTTCTTCGCCAAGTCGACCTGGGGGATCTCGTCGTCCTGCGCCAACGACGTTTGGAGCCACCGGGTTCGGCGCGGGTTCTCGTGCGGACGGACGCCGGCCCCCAGTTCTTCGCTTTCTCACGGCAGGGGCGTGAGCACTTCGTTTGGGCGAGTCGCCCCGCGGACTGCAACTTGGCGCTCCTCCCGGCGTTTCCTCTCCTGATTCGCAATCTGCTGGCGGATCGTCTCCGGGGTCTCGAACTTTGGAGCTTCCAGGCGGGCGAGCCGGTGCGTTTTCCGGCGGGGCTGGGACGTCTGCTGGGGGAGGTGGACCTGCACGTCACCGGGCCGGATGGCATGGACGTTCGCCGCTCCCTCGAGGGGGGCGCGCTTTGGGTGTTGGGGGAGCGCCCCAGGCTCGGGTCCTACACCGCGGAGGCCACGGGGGACGGGCGTCGCGTCGTTCGCCCTTTCGGTGTGGGGCTCCTCAACGGTCGGATCACGAGATCCCAACCGGCAGCGGCCCCCTCCCTCGAAGCGCTTGCGAGAACCACGCCACATGTCGCACTGGAACGGGCCGGCGCGACCACCGATGGCCGTCCGCTCTGGCGACCGCTCATCCTCCTCGCCTTTCTCCTTCTCACCGCCGAGGCCCTTTGGGCCCATCTTCGCCACTAAGGCTTGGTGACGCACGGCGCCACGTGAAGGCTGAAGCCTCCGAAGCTCGTGGCTGCGCCCTTTCTTCTGGAATGACGAGGTCCTCCTCGTCCTGCCCTCCGTGCCTCTGGGTCTCCGTGAGAGGGCTTGGGGTACGCGGCACCCTCGTTCCAGGTGGCAGGGAGGATCTTCCGTTAGAATCCCGCCATGCGCGCACGTTGTCTCCTGCTTCTTCTCGTCGGTTGTGTCGTCGCCTGTTCGGATGGGGGCAAGCGGAAGAAGTCGCTCCTCATCCTCTCGGCGGCCAGCGCTCAAGACGTCTGCCTGGACGTGGCGTCCTCCTTCGAGAAGCGCACGGGCCTCTCCGTCGAGGTCGCGCCCGGACCCAGCTCCGGACACGCGCGCGCCATTCTCGAGGGGGCGCCGGCGGCGCTTTTTCTCAGCGCGCACCCGGAGTGGGCGGCCAGGCTCGAGAAGGCGGGCCGCGTTCTCGAGCGTCGGGATCTTCTGCGTAACTCGCTCGTTCTCGTCGTCCCGCGCGGCTTGAGGTCTCGCATCCACCATCCGCGGGATCTTCTGGAAGGGGCGGGCCGCCATCTGGCTCTGGCCGGCCCCAGTGTGCCGGCGGGCCGCTATGGTGAAGAGGCTCTGGGGAACCTGGGCCTTCTGGAGCGCCTCGAGAAAGGGGGGAGGATTGTGCGGGGGCAGGATGCCCGCAGCGTCCTGTCCTTCGTGGAGCGGGGCGAAGCAGAGGGCGGCGTGGTCTACGCCACCGATGCCGACATCGCGAAGGGCGTGGACATCGCTTACGTTTTTCCGAAGGACACTCATGATCCCATCGTCTACCCCCTCTTGCTTTTGAAGGGAGAACACGACGCCGCTGCCGCCCGCGCCCTTTTCGAGGCGTTTCTCACCCCGGATGCGGCCCGGGCCTTCCGGCGAAGGGGCTTTCGCGTCGTCGCGGAAGCCACGGAGCGGTGAGCGCTTTCACTTTGAGTGCGGCGGAGTGGGACGTTCTCCGATTGAGCGTGAAAGTGGCCCTCGGCGCCACCCTCCTCATCCTGCCGCTCGGCGTCTTCATGGGGTATCTCTTGGCGAGGAGGGAGTTTCGCGGGCGCACCATCGTCGAGATCCTCATCACCTTGCCCCTCGTCATGCCCCCCGTGGCGACGGGACTCATCCTTTTGCTCCTCCTTGGAAGAGAATCGATCGTCGGCGGGTGGCTCGAGCGAGCCTTCGGCATTCGCTTCGTCTTCAACACGAAAGGCGCCGTCGTTGCGGCCGCCGTGGTTTCGTTTCCTCTCCTGGTCAAGGCGGCGCAACTGGCGTTTTCGGGCGTCGATCCCCGACTCGAGGGGGCCGCGCGCACGTTGGGGGCAGGGAGGGTGAGGACCTTCTTCGCCGTGAGTCTTCCGCTGGCATGGCCCGGCGTGGCGGCAGGTCTCGTGCTCGCGTTCGCCCGATGCCTGGGCGAGTTCGGGGCAACCATCGTGTTTGCCGGCAACGTGGCCGGGCGAACCCGCATCCTGCCCCTGGCCATGTACAACGCCTATCAGTCACCGGACGGCATGGGGGAGGCGACGCGGCTTCTCGCGTTGTCTGTCCTCATCGCTTCGGCGGCGCTCGTGGCGGGGACGTGGCTCGACCGGCGAGGCAAGAAGAAACTCGGACGGATGGACGCCTCATGACCGTTCTCGAAGTGGAGCTGAAGCACCGCTACGCCTCCGGTTTCGAACTGGATGTCCAGATGTCCATGAGTGGCGGCCGCTGTGCTCTTTTCGGCCCTTCGGGGTCGGGGAAGACGACGATCTTGAAGGCCATTGCCGGTCTGTTGCGGCCTGACCTGGCCCGCATCGTCGTCGCCGGGGACGTGCTCGACGGTGCCGGAGTTCGCGTGACGCCGGAGCGGCGCGGCGTGGGATTCGTCTTTCAAGACCACCTTTTGTTTCCCCACTTGACGGTCGAGAAGAACCTGATCTTCGGTCGGCCCCGCGGGGCCAAGGACCAGGATGGCGCCTTCTTCCGTCGCGTCGTGGACGCCTTGGATTTGGGCGATCTCCTTCGTCACCGGCCCCACGAACTGTCCGGCGGACAGAGCCAGCGCGTGGCGCTCGGGCGAGCGATTCTCAGCCGCCCGCGCATTCTTCTCATGGATGAGCCTCTCGCATCCCTGGACCGCGCGCTCAAGCGCCGTGTCCTCGACCATCTGGACCGCGTCACGGAAGAATTCGACATTCCGTTGCTCTTCGTGAGTCATGCTCAGGGAGACGTCCTCCGTCTTGCCGAGGAAATCGTCAGCTTGGACGACGGACGTGTGGTAGCACAGGGGCCCACCGCTGATGTCCTCGAACAGGAGGAACGGGAGGGGCGGTTGAACCCTCTCAATCTCGTCGAGGTGACCGATGTGACGGAGGAGGGAGGCTACTGGAAGGGGCGCATGGGGCACCAGTGGGTCTTTTTCTCGACGCCTCCCGCGCCCGCCGGCCGGCCGACCTACATCCGTTTCGGCGCCAGCGACGTCACCCTCGCTCGGACGCGACCCGAGGGGCTCAGCATCAGGAATTGCATTCCGGCCACGGTCGAGAGGATCGTGGAGCCGGAAGGGGGAGGCATGATTTTCGTGGCCATGGACGCAGGCGTGCGGATCTGGTCGGAGATCACTCCCCGGGCCCGCGACGAGTTGAAACTGGCCACCGGTGAGGACGTCTTCTGCCTTTTGAAGACCGCGGCGCTCCGGACCTTCTGATCGTCGGTGAGGGCGAGGGAGGCTCGGGCTCAGTCGTCGTCGCGCGCCCGAGGGTGGTGGCGCCGGTAGACGTCGCGAAGATGTTCGGGCGAGATGCGCGTGTAGATCTGGGTGGTGTTCACCGAGGCGTGCCCGAGGAGTTCCTGCACGGCCCGCAACCCCGCTCCGCCCCGAAGAAGATGGGTGGCGAAGGAATGCCGAAGAGTGTGGGGCGTGACATCGGGGGGGAGTCCCGCTTGGAGGAGGCGCTTCTCCAGCATCCGGCCCACGCTTCGCGTCGTGAGCGGCGCGCCGAAGCGATTGAGAAACAGCCGGTCCTCGGCTTTCGTCGACGCTCTTAGGGAACGCAGCGGAAGATAGTTTTCGAGGGCGTCGATAGCGAAGGGGCCGAGGGGGGAGAGCCTCTCCTTGCGCCCCTTGCCGAGAAGTCTCACGAGTCCCTGCGCGAGGTCCACGTCCGGCAGCCGGAGGCCCACGGCCTCGCTCACCCGGGCTCCCGTGCTGTACAGCAGCTCGAGAATCGCCTTGTCCCGCGTGTCCAGGAAGTCGCCCCCCGCCGGCTGGGCCAGGAGGCGTTCCACTTCTTCGGTGTCGAGAACTCTCGGAATCGCTCGCGGGCCGCTCTTGGCTCTGAGAAGCGCCGCCGGATTCTCGGCGATGCGTCCTTCTCGATAGGCCCAGGAGAAAAACGTCCTGAGCGCGGACGCCTGCCGGGTGATCGTGCTCCGCGCCAACCCCGATTCTTGCAGATGCCCCAGATAGGCTCTCAGGTGAAAAAGCTTCACGTCCGCCAGGGGAATGTCGGTCCGGTCCTTGGCGAACCAGGCCCAGAAGCCGAAAAGATCGGTCCGGTAGGCGCGAAGGGTGTGGGGGGAGGCGTGCCTTCCCTCTTTCATGACCTTGAGGAAGTCTTCGATCTCACCCATGCTGCGGCCGACTCCTGGACGGATGCCCGTGAATACCCTCGATGCGAGAATAGCCTACTTCGGTGACGCTGCGGAATTGCAGCGTCGTCTGCGACCCATGGGGGTCGTGCTCCGTCTGGATCGCTGCGAGGCGTCGAGTGTCCGCACCATGTTCTTCGTCGACCCCACCCGCGTCCTCACGTTTCGGGGCCGGGAAGGTCGCCTCGTGGAGTCCTCCGGCAAGGTGCGCTCCGTGGAGGACCCGTTCTCCACCATCGATCTCTTGCTCGGCGCGTTGCGGCCCGCTCCGGCGGACGCCCCGGATTGCGTGGGAGGGCTGGTCGGTTTCCTGGGCTATGAGCTCCTCAGTCACGTGGAGCCCATCCCGGCGGACCTGCCGGGCGAGTCCGCGCTTCCCGATCTTTGGCTCGGCGACTTTCCGCTCGTCGTCGTCTTCGATCCGAGAAAGGAACCCGGGGTCGTCCGACTCTTCGGGCTGGACGACGACGCACCGACGCGTCGTCGCGCGGAGGCCGTGCGGCGATGTCTCGAGCTCCCACTGCCGTCGCCGCCGAAGCCTCCGCTGGAGGAGGCCTCGGCACGCCCGGCGATCAGCAGCATGGGAAGGCAGCGATGGTTGCGGCGGGTGGAGGAGATCCGCGAGGCCATCCGCGACGGAAGCGTCTATCAGGTGAACCTCACTCAAAGGTTCCTCGTGCGCGTGCCGGGCGAGGCCGCGGTGATCTACCAACGGCTGCTCGATCGGCATCCGGCGCGGTATGCGGCGCATCTGGCGCTCGAAGGCGGCGACATCCTCTCCCTCTCACCGGAGCTCTTCCTGGAGATCCGTGACCGAGAGGTCATCACCCGCCCCATCAAGGGGACTCTCCCGCGGGGCAAGGCACCTGCCGAGGACGAGAGACAGGCTGCTGCCCTCCTCGCGAGCGCGAAGGACCGGGCCGAGTTGGCGATGATCGTGGATCTCATGAGGAACGATCTTTCCAAGGTGGCGCGAACCGGCAGTATGAAAGTGGTGTCGCACGCGGCGCTCGAGAGCGTGCCCACGGTGCATCATCTCGTGTCCACGGTGCGTGCCGTGTTGGATGACGGGAAGACCCTCGGAGATCTCCTCCGCGCCACGTTTCCGGGCGGGTCGGTCACGGGCGCGCCCAAGGTGGCCGCGATGGAATACATCCGCGAGATGGAGACCTTGCGTCGCGGCCCCTACACGGGGGCCATCGGTTTTCTGGGGCGTGACGGTCGCGCACGTCTCAACCTGGCGATTCGCACCCTGGTTCTCGACTCCGAACTTGCGAGAATCCACGCGGGATGCGGTATCGTGGCGGATTCGGATCCCATCGCGGAATGGCGGGAGGCCGTGGCCAAAGTGGAGGGGCTGTTGGAAATCCTCGGAGGAGATGCGCCGTGCAACCCGGACAAGTGCTGAACGGAACCTTCGTGCCCGGGGAGACCATTGCCGTCAACCCGCGGGAGCCTTTCTTCGCCCATGGGTTCGGCCTCTTCGAGACCTTGAGGGTCGAGGACCGCCGTCCTCATTTCCTGGCTGCTCACGTTCAGCGCATGGAGGAGGCCGCGGCGGAACTCCGGCTCGAGGGCCCGCCCTCCCTCGACGAGGCACGCAGCGACCTCGCGAAGCTTCTGGCGGGGACCGGGGAGGACACGTTGCGCGTGCGGGTGCATCTGCTCGGACGCTCGGACGGAGGAACGGACATCCTCTACGTGGGGGAGCCCGTCCAGCCTCTCGTCCTGCCCGCGGAAGCCGCAACCCTTGGAATCGCCGCGCCGCGTTTCAACGGGGCTCTCGCGCTGCCCGGACTGAAGACGATGAACTATCTCGCGAATCGCCTGGCCGAGCGGGAGGGCCGGGAGAGGGGCTTCGACGAGGTGGTCTTCACACTGCCGGATGGAACCGTCACCGAGGGGACCCGCTCGACCGTGATTTTGGTGAAGGACGAGGTGCTGCTGACGCCGCCCCTCGACCTGCCCATCCTGCCCGGCGTGACCCGAGCCACCGTCCTCGAATTGGCCCGCGGGCTGGGCTACGCCACGACCGAGAGAAGATTCGGCGTGGCCGCCCTTCTCGATGCGGACGAGATCTTCCTCACGGGTTCCGTGAGCGGGATCCGGCCCGTCCGGCGGGTCCTCGATCGGGTTCTCGCCCCCTCGCCCGGCCCCGTCACCCAGGCCATCGCTCGGGCCTACGCGGCTCGGGTGGCGATCGAGCCTCAGCTTTCCTGAACGG
The DNA here is from genome assembly GCA_011369445.1 of Planctomycetota bacterium. GTDB lineage: Bacteria > Planctomycetota > DRQF01 > DRQF01. The sequence goes on from DRQF01000264.1 coordinate 24,565, forward strand.
GGCCAGAGGGATAGGATGGATACCGAGCGGAACCTCATTCGGAGAGCTGTCATGCTTTCAAGAATCCCGATTGCCTGTCTCCTGTTGGCCCTTCTCGTGGGCCTCCTCCCCGCCCAGAACGAAGGGGACGGGAAAACGCCCCCCGTGACCGAGGAGACCATTGCCGAGTTCCAGGAGGTCTTGGACGGCCTTGCGAAGGCCGTCAAGGAAAAGTCCGACGTCGACATCCTCTACTACATGAAGGAGGGGGTGAAGAAGATCTCCGGCGCGGATGCCAAGCAGAAGACCAAGTTCGTCGCCCTCACGGCGAAGGGGCTCAAGTCGAAAAACGACGAGGTTCGCTCCAACGCGATCTCCACCCTCGGGGCTACGGGGCATCCCAAAGCCTCCAAGTTTCTCCTGAAGGAAGCGAAGTCCAAACGCGCCAAGAACAGCATCACCTACATGTGTGAATGCATCGGGGCGCTGGGCAAACTTGCCGATCCGAAAGCGCTCAAGGACTTGTCCAAGTTCCTGAACAACAAGGAGAATCGCGTCATCGCCGCGGCCATCAATGCCATGGCCGATTACAGGAACGCACCGCTCAAGACGCGAAAAGACATCGTCGACATCCTGCTGAAGCACTACGCTTCCGTCGCCTCTCCCATGACCCGCCCCAATCCCAAGACGTCCGACAAGCAGAAGTTCGAGGCCCTTGCGGATTCGTTCGAATCAACTCTGAAGATTCTGACGAAGAAGACGGACTTGAAGGGTTTCGACAAGTGGGACCGCTGGTACCGCAAGGAAGGCAAGAAAGCCAAGACGTGGTAGGCCGCTAGGCCGGCGAGGGATTGCACCTTGGACGGAAACGACGCCAAGCCCAGCGAGTCCGCTGACGAGTCGGCCCACGGGGGGCTCCTTCGACGACTCTTCCGCCCGGTCTTCAGAAAGCTCATCGAACCCATCCTGCGGGCGAACGATTCCCCCAAGGCGCTGGCCATGGGCGCGGCCATGGGGCTTTGGGTGAGCCTGACCCCCACGGTCGGAATCCAGATGACCATCGTCGTCATCCTCGGCACGCTCATCAAGGCCAATCGCATCGTCGCCGTCGCCATGACGTGGATCTCCAATCCCATCACCTTCGTGCCGATGTACTACGGCTACTACAAGCTCGGGCTTCTCCTGATGGGGGTCGAAGGCATCAACCATGAGGAGTTCAATCGCATCTGGAGCTTGGCGGGAGGCCGAAGCTCCTGGGACGTGATCGTCGACGCCTTTCGCGTCTTCGGAGAGCCGCTTTGGGTTGGCAGTTTGGTCGTGGCCACCGTCTTCGCCCTGCCCACCTATCCTCTCTGCCTGCGGTTTTTCGAGAAACGCGCGGCGAGAAGGCGGGCGAGATTGGAAGGCAAGCTCGCCGAGCCCGCGGCGGAGCTGACGGAAGGGACGACGCCTTGAAGTGGCTTCGCATCGCAAGCCTCGTCTGTTCCGTGAGTGCGCTGATCTTGCTGGTGATGTTCCTGCGGAAAGACGGCTCCAGCGGACACGCGACGTCGGGTTCCGTCGCGCCGGCCCCGGTGGTCGAAAGGTTGCCCGCCCTTTATGGGGCGTTCGGTGACCTCCGCTGCGCTCTGTTGCCCCTGGCGATCGATCCGGCCGTCGAGAGCTTCCAGATCCGCCAGTGGAACCAATTCCTCGGGCGCGAGGCCAGGCCTTTGACGTACGTTCAGTGCCTCGTCGAAAACGTGGGGGATGTGCCTTGGACGTTGCCCGCGGAGGGGCCGGCGGCCCTCGAGAATCCGGCCGATCCGTCCTGGAAGGCCCGATCCCTCCAAGACCTCCTGGCCGAGGCGGGGGAGGTGCCCCCGTACGTCGAGAAGCTCGTGGAGAGCCGCTCCCCCCGGGGTGCCGTCGTTCTGCCTGCGGGGCGTCGCATCACCTACGTGGTGGCTCTGCCTCCCCGTCCCGAATTCGAGACCTTGCAAGGCCTTGTCTGGCCCGCTCTTGGGAACCTTCGACTTCGCCCGGCCCACGTGGCTCGGACGGCCCTCGAAGATCTTCTGGCGGGAAAGGGCAAGGGCTTGGGGGCCGTCGTCGTCTATGATGATTCCACCGACGACATCAAAGGATCTGCCGACCATGACACCGACGGACGATAAGCCCTCGCGCGACCCTCTCAGCGCCCCCAGGGGACGGTTTCGCCGCCGCAAGACGGCCCCGCCAGAGGCCAAGACTTCGCCCCCCGGGAACGAGATCAAAGCGCCTCTCGTGATCGAGAACGTGAGCCGCCCGCCCGGCGATCCGGCCATCCTCGCCGGTCCGCTGACGGACCTGGCCCGGAGTTTCGCGCTCCAGGCCGAGGTCTTGAAGCAGGTGCATCAATCGCAGCAGGACATGAAGGAGGCCCTTGGCAAGGACGACAAGAGTCAGATGGTCGTCAACTCCACCCGAGCGCTCAACGACACCTTCAAGGGCGTGCGGAAGGTCCAGCAGGAGTTGTTGGACGAGCTGCGGACGAAGGATGCCTCGAAGCGTTGGGCACCCCTCATCTGGGGAGGTTTGGCGCTGATCCTCGCCGGCCTGGGGTGGTGGGGCTGGCGGGCGGTGGAGCGCGGCCGGGACGAGGACCGCCGGCTCCTCGACGCGAAGATCGAACGGGGTCTGACGGGCGTCGTCGTCCGCAACGAGACCATTCTCAAAGAGCAACTGACTGCGGCCCTGCGACGCGGCGAGAGGCTCGAGGAAGAACTTCGCGGGGCGCAAGAGGAATTGGCCCGACTGGGCGCTGATCTTCGGGAGAAGACGGCGTCCGTGGCCAGGCTCGAGAGCGCCTTGGCGGAGGCCAGGGAGCGTGAGCGCGCAGCGACCGCGGCCCGCGACGATCTGAAGCACAAGCTCGCCCTTGCCAAGGAGTCGAAGCTTCAGCTCGCTCATGAGCTGGACTTGGCGCGGAAGGAGACCAACCGCCTTCGCGAGCAGGTGATCGACAAGATCCGCACGCCCGGCGCCGAGTGGATCGAGGACGCCACCCAAGGCAAGGAGTTGCCGGTCGTGACGGCGAAGAATGCCGCTGCTGGCCCCTCGCCCGCGAAAGAGAGCCCCGTCGCTCAGCCCGCCAAGCCGAAGGCCCCGCCGGCGGGAGAGACGGCGCGCACGGTGAGCCACCTGAACCGACTGCTTTCTCACCACCGGGGCGATGAGATCTATGCGGTGAAGTCAGTCAGAACGGTGCTGCCGAACCGCCTGGAAGGCGTCGTTCTCACGGAATCCTTGAAGGGCAAGGGTGTCGTCCGTCGCATCGAAGCGGAGAAGCTCACCATCGCTGTCGACCCCCGGGGCGACTTGGTGGAATTGGAGTTCAAAGACGGCCAGGTGCGCAGCCGCACCTCGCAGGGGATTCTGGGCTCCCCCACGCCGTTTTATCGGGGACGTTTCCGCCTCACGCTGGAGCCGACCAACGGGAAGGACTGGCTGGCCCAGCCCATGGGGTTCATTCGCATCGAGTGATCGCGGTGGTCCGCCGTCGTCCAGAATCCTGCTTCAGTGGGTGACGATGCAGGTGACGGGGCAGGCGGGGAGGCAGTCGCCGCAGTCCGTGCAGCGCTCGACGTCGATGACGAACTGATCTTCCTCTTCGACGATGCACGCTTCGGCGCAGATATCGACGCAGAGCGCACAGCTCACGCATTCTTCCTGAATCATCACCGACATGGCCGCGGTCCTCCGTGGGTCCAGGGAAGCCTACCCCCGGATCGCCCCACCGGCCGCGAGAATGATTATGCGGCCGCCTCTTCTCAGCGTGCGCGGTGCTTTCGGCGAAACTCAGCCCTTCACGACGAGGTTCAGCAGACGTCCGGGGACGTAGATGGATTTCACGATCTGTTTCCCCTCGACGTAGGGGGCGAGCTTCGGTTCCGCGAGGGCCGCCTGCTTCACTGCGTCTGCGTCCGCGCCTGCTGGAATCGTCAACCGGGCCCGCACCTTGCCGTTCACCTGGACCGGCACCTCCACCGTATCCTCCACCAACTCCTTGGGGTCGGCCTTGGGGAAAGGTTGGTGAGAAATGCCGCCTTCGTGGCCCAGCGCCTCCCACAGCTCCTCGGCGACGTGAGGGGCGAACGGCGCCAGCATGAGGGTGAAGCTCTCGAGGACCGAGCGGGGGCGAATCTCCTGCTTCGTCATCTCGTTCACGAAGACCATCATCTGGGCGATGGCCGTGTTGAAGCGCAGGGATTCGGTGTCGCTGCGAACCTTGTCGATGGTCTTGTGAAGGAGGCGGCGCACCTCGGGGGAGGGCTCGACGTCTTGCACGGTGGGGAGCAACTGGTCGTCTTCGTCGAAGAACAGCCGCCACGCCCGGCCGAGGAAGCGGTGGATGCCCTCCACGCCGTGGGTGTTCCAGGGTTTCTCGGCCTCGATGGGTCCCATGAACATCTCGTACATGCGCAGGGCGTCGGCGCCGTGGTCCGCGACCACGTCGGC
>DRQF01000265.1 GCA_011369445.1 Planctomycetota bacterium
AGAATGGTGAAGAGGCCCGCCTGTGCGGCCGTCGAAGGAGAGAGCAGAACGGTGAGAGCCGACAGGGCTGCCAGCATGAAACAGATCGCTGCGAAAGTGCGGCGATACGCGATCCATTCTCGGCGAGTCGCGGAGTAGAGGATGCGGATCAAAGAGTACATGGCGTCGATTCCTTCGTTTGGATTCTCTTCAGTGCTCCGAGCAGGGTCTCCGTGACCGGACGAGTGTCCTCCGCGATGTCTTCGACCATTCGCTTGTGTATCCGCCCATGGCCCTTCATGACCAAGAATGCGTCCGCGACGCGAGCTGCGGCGTCCAGGTCGTGCGTGGCGATCAGGACGGCCCGTTTCATCGGCTGAATCGAATGAATGAGACCTTCGAGGATCTCTTTTCTTGCGATGGGATCGATCCCACCGAAGGGTTCATCCAGGAGGAGGAGCTTCGGATCGTGGGCGAGTGCGAGGGCGAGCATCGCTTTCATTTGTTGTCCTTTTGAGAGCGTCCCGAACGGGACTCCCCGTGAGACACACAGCCAAGCAGACATCTCGTCGAGGCGTGTCGCTGACCATGACGGGAAATGGGGCTCCATGAACGCAGCGATCTCATTGAATGTCATTTCGGAAGGGACGTCGGGAATGCTCGGCACGAATCCGATCTGTTCTCGGACGTACCGCTGGTGACGGACGGGATCTTTTCCGAAGACCCGAATCAATCCTCTCTTGGGGTTCAAGCCTCCGAGAAGAGCATGAAAGAGCGTTGTCTTACCAGCGCCGTTTCTCCCGACGAGAACGCAGACCTCTCCATGAGCGACGTCGAGATCGACGCCATCCAGAACGACTTGTCGCGAGCGCTTGATCATGAGTTTTCTAACGGTGATGATTTCACGCATCAGGGCGTCTCCATCGGTTCGAGAGCGTTTCTCACGATTTGCAGTATGTCGTCGACGGTTTGACCAGCCTGGAGAGCGCGCGCGACTGAGGCCAAGATTTCGCGGCGACACGTCTCGATGACCGCGGCACGCGCGAGGCGCGGCCCCGCATCCGTGACGTAGACCCCGGACCCGTTCTTCGCGCGGCAGATCCCTCGGGATTCAAGCTCTCGATAGCACTTGGCGACAGTATTCGGATTCACGAGGACTTCCGCCGCGAGGCTGCGGATGCTGGGCAGTCGTTCCTCCACTCGGATCTCACCACCTGCGATGAGGCTCAGAAGATGGTTGACGATCTGCTTCGAGGGAGGCGTTGTCGAGTGCACTTCAACACGAAAGGCCATGTCCGTACTATCGGACTAGTACGCTCATACACTTGAGACTTCGTACTCCCCCACGCCCCGCCGTCGCGAGGCTTGTCTTCGGCGAGCGGCAAGTTCTCACCACGAAGGGCACGAAGTTCATGAAGAGGAGAGGCCGTCGCCCCCCCCTTTTTCTGCATTGACGAGGTCCTCCTCGTCCTGCTTTCCGCGCTCTGCGTTGGAGGGAAGAAGCGGACGAGGACGTCCACATTCCATGAGAGATGCGACTTCAGCCGCCAGCACGAGGCCGCTCGTTTTACTCACGGAGCCACGAAGAAGCGGAAGCCGGCGGTGTCGCTGAAGTAGAGGCGTTCTCGGTTCTCCTCGAACCAGCGGCGCCAAGAGGCCAGGTCCTCGAATTTTCGTCCCGTGTAGCGCCGCAGAAGGCGCCGGGCCCGTTCCACGTCCTTGCCGGCCGTCCAGCGGCGGAGACACTCGGCAAGAAGCTCCACCGAGTTGTTGGGCCACCCCATGGCTTTCGCATCCTCATCCACCGTGTACCGTCGATCGGGGCCTCGCCAGACGAAGTCGAGGTTCTGAGTGAGATAAGCGCGGACACGATCCGCGTCGTACTCGTGACGTTCGAGGATCTTCAGATCCAGCAGACGCTCCGCGTACTGCACCGACGTTTTCGTGCGCAGATACCGGGCGTAGAGGGGAGCCCACTTCCTGTGGCGCGTAACCTTCTTCTGCAGCGGACGGTGCCCGTCGAACTGTTTCATGTAGGCAAGGACGTTCAGGAAGACCAACCGGGCCTCGGGGGTCATCTCTTCCGGGTCGGCGGCGAAGCCCCAGTGGAAGAAGCAGGCTTCACGGGCCAGGGCCGCGGCGCGCGGGCCCTTCGTGTTGAAGCCCCCGGAGATCCACTCGGAATCCGGAGTGTCCTCAAACCCGTAGCCGTCGGCAACCAGGCCGATGTTCTTCACCTTCAACTTGCCGTGAACCTTCCAAACCGAGATCGTCCTGGGAGTCGAGGGCTCCCAGTCCCCGTAGTGGGAGGGCGTGGGCACCGTCTCCATGGTGGGCTCCACCGGAAAGGGACCTCGGAAAATCGCATGTGCTGCATCAAACCCGTGAGCCGATTCCTGGAGGCACAGTCACAACCAGTCCAACTTGATCTTCAAGGGTAAGATCGCTCGTCCTCCCACGGGGCCGACGAGGACCGTTGGACGGTCATAGCTCTCGTCGAGCTCGGGGAGGGGCGGCACCTCGAAGGCGCCGTGGAGAAAGGGGGAAGGGCCGTCCACGATGACCACGTCGAACCCCTTGGCCGTCTTCTTCGAGAGGGTGCTCAAGGCAATGGCGCCGACGCGGGCCCCATGGTCCTCGAGGAAACTCCGCCAAAGGGGGCGGCGCGGGGACTCTCGGGAACACCGGCATAGAGGACGGCCAGATCCAGTTTCCGTGAGGGCGACTGCCCGAGGATCGGCGTTGCGACGATCAGGAGAGCCAGTAAGAAAAGATTTCGCATGGGAACGGTTCCGAAAGGATCGGCTCCTATTATGATGGCCGCCGCGTCGGGCTTGGCGGGCCATCGACTTGGAAACGATACTCCAATCTCCCGAGCCGGGACAGGATGAGGATGGAGCCCGCGCCATCTCGTGGACCGGACGGCAATGATTCAAGAGGGGAACTCCATGTCCGTGATGCGGCGTCTGTGCGTCTCCCTGGCGTTGTGCGCGGTTCTTGGATGCGCCGGTGTTCACGGGCCTTCCGAATCGATTGCCGATGCGCTTCCAGCGCCCCTCGAGGATGCCGCGGCCGCCGCTGCTTCTCCTGAACCCAAGACGGCCGAAGAGGTTGCGCCCGGGTCGCTGGGTGGAGTCCTCTCGCGAATCGACAGCGTCGCTTCGGCGCTGGCAATCTCCCGCGCTCGCGCCGAGGGGAGCCGCGCCGCGGTCGAAGAAGCTCTTGGGCTCTACTGGGGGGAACTCAGGGCCTTCGTCCGGGATGTTCATTTCAACTCGCGCCGCCTCGTGAACCCGCTGGCTCCGCCGATTCAGCTCGGCAATCTGCCGTTCGATAGCGAGCAAATCGGAGCCGGTCTCGAGGCGCGGATCCCCATCGACCTCGACGGCTCCATCGCGTCGACGGTTCGTGTGCAGAAGGAGGGGGAGAAAGTGGCCCGCCGAACCGTCGAGGCCGTGCGTCTGCAACTCTTCGGCGCGGGCGCGCAACTCTATCGGGGCGTTCAGGCGCTGCGCGCCGATCGGGAAGCGTTGGAAGAGCAGGGGCGTAGCCTGGATGAGCGAATCCGGGTCGCGCGAGAAGCCCTGGCCGTCGGACGTCTGGCAAAGGTGGAGCTCTTGCGCCTCCAGGCGGAGCGAGAGCGTGTGAACGGACAGATCGCCACTCTCGAGGGACGCATCGAAGGCGCCCGTGCGCGCTTGGCCGCGGCCATGAGGTTGGACGCCTATACCGAGGAATTGGATCGAGTGACCGAGCCTCCTCCTTCCCCCGACTCCGTGCCCGTGAATCTGGCGGCACGTCCCGACATCCAGGCGGCCCTGCACCGTTTCGATCAGGCACGGGCCAGGTTGGACCAGGTTGAAGCCAGCTATCGCCCTCGTCTGGGCATTGACTCCCAGGTCCTTTTCAATGCGGGCTACGACGTGCCGGGCGAGGTCACATGGCAAGTTGCCACTGCCCTCGACATCACCCTTTTCGACGGCGGGCGTCGGTCGGCGCGCATGCGGGCCGTCGAAGCGGACGTGAAGGCCGCGCGGCACGCCTTGCAGGACCTCTACGACCGGGCTCGGGCTGAGGTCGCGTCGGCCCGGGCGTCGTGGCGAGCGGCCAAAGCCCGCAACGAGGCGGCGGTAAGAGCTCAGGCCGCATCCGCCGAGAATGCTCGGATCCAGCGGGAACGATTCAACGACGGGCGCCTTTCCGCCGTCGATCTCGTGGACGCGGAGGCGGACCTGGCCCGGGCGTCGGCGGAGGTCAAGACATCACTCATCGATTGGTGGAGCGCCTTTGATGCTCTCCGCCTGGCCGTGGGGCTCCCGCCTCTGACGGCCGCACCTGTCCCCGATCCGGTCCCCGACCCCGATCTCGATGCCGAGAAGGAAGATCGCCCATGAAGATTCTCAGACGCATCCTGGTCTATCTCGTCATCGTGGCGGCGGTGGGGGGAGCCGTCGTCGCCGCGAAGAAGATCAAGAAACAGAAGATGGCGGAGGTCGCGTCGCTGCCCCGGCCCGAGGCCCATCCCTGGGCCGTCCGCGTGGCCACCGTGAAGCGGGCTGACATCGTCGAGTCCTATCCGGCTTTGGCCCGCGTCACGTCGCTGGCGACGAGCCAGGTGAGCGGGCAGATCAGCGGGACCATCCTGGAGATGGGACCCAGAGAGGGCGTCTCCGTGAAGGCGGGCGATCTCCTCGCGCGCATCGACACCCGCGAGATCGACGACCAGATCCGCGCCTTGAAGGCGGACCTGGAAGCGGCCAAGGCCGACGCCGCCCACGCCCAGAATGAGTGGGAGCGCGAGAATCACCTCCTCGAAGTCGGCGGCAGCACGGCGTCTCGCGTGGAGGCCATGCGCACTGCCGCCGTGGCGGCCCAGAAGAAGGTCGAATCGCTGCGGAAACGTATCAGTGCCCTCGAGGTGCGTAAGGGGTATGCACTCGTTCGTGCCCCCGCGGACGGCGTCATCGCCAAGCGCCTAGCGGAGCCGGGCGATATCTGCATGCCCGGGCATCCGCTGTACTCCATCACTCAATCCCAGGGGGCTCGGGTGTCGGTGCGTCTGCCGCAAGACGTCCTCGCTCAGGTCGTGCCCGGCGGCACGATCGTCCTCACGGACGGGAAGCACCGCTTAGAGGCGGCGATCACTCGGATTCATCCCGCCCTCGACGCTCGCGCCATGGGCACAGTGGAAGCGGACCTCCCGGAGAGCCCCTTCGGTCTGCCGAGCGACGCCCGCGTCCGGGCGGCCGTCATCCTGGATCGCATCGAGGGTGCGCTCGTGGCCCCGGAACTCGCCTTCCTGCATCAGGGCGAACAGGACCACGACGTCGTCTATCGCGTCGAAGGAGACGATGACGACCTCCATGTGAAGGTGACCCACGTCCTGATCCGATTGAAGTCACCCGAGGGCGTCGCATTCGAGGGCGTCGCGAAAGAGGGCGACCGGTTGGTCGTGGGGCATCTGAGCGACCTCGCCCGACTCGTCGACGGGGACCCGGTGCGCGTCGTGGAGGGCCGCTGAGGTGATCGACTGGGTTCTGTCCCGTCCCCGTATCGTCGGGGTCTTCGTGCTGTGTACCGTCTTCGTGGGCTGGCTTTCGTTCGAGACCATTCCGCTGAATCTCTTTCCGGACACCAACTACCCCGTGATCAGCGTCGTTACGGAGTGGCCGGGTGCGGGGGAGGACGATGTGGCCACCGAGGTGACCCACCCCATCGAGGTGAGGTTGTCGGGCTTGGACGGTGTGCGTCGGGTGACGTCCACCTCGCGGGATCAGGTCTCCGCCGTGGCCGTGGAATTCGAGTATGAGAAGACGATCGATGCCGCCGCGACCGACGTCGCCAACGAGCTGCTGCGGGTCAAGGGGCGACTCCCGGAGGGCATCGCCGATCCCATCGTTCTCAAGGTGACCGATGCGGCCCGGCCCGTCATGGTCCTGGCCGCCTCGGCGCGAGACGGTTCGTCGCTGAGTCTCGCGGAGGTGAGACGGATTGCCGACAACCCCCTGCGCGATGCGCTCCTGAGGATTCCGGGCGTGGCGGAGGTGGAAACCTTCGGCGGGCCGAAGCGGCAGATCGCCGTGGACTTGGATCGCTACAAGCTGGAGGCACTGGGACTCACGGTCCCCGCCGTGGCGAAGGCGATCCGGGAGTCGAACATCTCTCAGCCGAGCGGCTTGCTGCGGCGCGAGGGCACCCGTTTGTTGCTCACCACCGAGTCCCTGGCCAAGGGGCCGAGTGAACTCGAACGGATTCAGGTCCCCGTGCCCGGCGGGGACTTCATTCAGGTTCGGAACGTGGCGCAGGTGTTCTGGGACGAGTCGGATCCGACGTCGCTCTACCACGGGAACGGTCGTCAGGCCGTGGCTCTTTCGCTTCTGCGCTCCGAGGAGGGGCATGCGAGCGAAGTTCTGAAAACCATCGACAAGCATCTTCCCGAGGTGCGAAAGCAGTTTCCGAATCTCGTGATCGAGGTCGCTGATACCCAGGGACGTCTCATCCACCTCACTGTGGACAACATGGTCGACGCTCTGCGGGACGCGGTGATCATGACGTTGATCGTTCTGTTGCTCTTCATTGGCGACGGTCGAGCCGCCTTCATCACGGCGTTGTCGATTCCGTTGACCTATCTGCTCACCTTCGCCGTCTTGAAGGTCATGGGCTACGAATTCGACATGGTGACGCTCACGGCCATCATCATCGCCGTGGGGCTCCTGGCGGACGACGCGGTCGTCGTGATCGAGAACATCGACCGACGTATTCGCGAGGTCGGCGAGGAAGGACTCATCGCCGCGGCGCGAGGGACGAAGGAGATTCTTCTCGCCGATGCCGCCGGAACCGTGAGTACGATCATCGTACTCGTCCCGATCATGTACATTGGCGGGTACGTCCAGAAGGTGCTGCGACCTCTCACGGTGACCCTCTCCGTGGCGCTCTTCGCCTCTCTCATCGTCTCCGTCGTGGTGATCCCGCTCATCGCATCCCGCATTCTGGGGCCAGGGAAGTGGGATCCGTTCCACAAGATTCTCCTACCCTTCAAGCTCTTCTTCCTGAACCCGATCAAGCGTTTCTACGCCTATGTCATCGACTGGGGCCTTCACAATCGCCTCATCGTTCTCCTCGCGTTCGGAGTGCTCTTCGTCATTTCCGCGAAGCTGATGCCGACCTTGGGACGGGAGCTCATGCCCCGCATGGACACGGGCGTTTTCGTCGTGAACTTCGAAGCGTCCCCGGACACGGATTCCGACGTGATGGATCGCTTGGCGGGCCGCGTCGAGGCGGCCATCAACGCCGAAGTCGAGAAGGACTGGCTCCTCTCGACCTCGACGGTCGTGGGCGCGGAACCCGCCGTGAAGTCATTCGGTGCCGAGCGGACCCTGGCGAAGGGGCAGTGCACGGTCAACCTCGTGGATCGCTTCCAGAGGGATCGCAGCGTCTATGACATCTGCGACGGAATCCGCCGTCGGCTCCATGCCATCCCGGAACTCATCTCGGTGAACGTGTTCGAATTCGCGGCGACTCCCTTGACGAGCATCCGTGGCACCGTCGACGTGATGATCTCCGGAGACGACATGAAGGTCCTGGATGACGTCACGAAGGATGTCATGAAGCGCCTGAAAGGTGTCGCCGGGATGACCGGCGTGGAGCGCACGTGGCGGCGGACGGCCACCCAGGTGCATCTGGACATCGACGCGGAGCGCGCCAGGATCTATGGTCTTACGGCCCAGGAGGTCATTCGACAGGTCGCGGCCATGGTGGCCGGCGTCTCTGGCGGACACCTGCGGGTGCCCGAAGAGATCGCGATTCCGATCCGTGCCCGTTTGAACGCCGCCCAACGGGGGAGTCGACGCGACATCGAGGCCGCGGAGATCTTGACTGCGAACGGGGAGTTCGTGCCCGTGCGCGCGTTGGGAATGACCCGACGCGTCGCCACCCAGACTTTGGAGACCCACCAGGGGCTCCTTCCGACGACGGACATCGTGGGCTTTCGCGGCGATATTGCAGTGACTCACCTTCACGACCACGTGATGGAGGCTCTGGAGGGATTGGACTTGCCTCGTGGTTACGAGATGACCTTTGAAGGTGAACTCAAGCATATGCTCGAGGCTTTCAAGCGGCTCGGGCTGTCCCTCGTCCTCGGTCTCGTGCTGCTCTACTTCATGCTCGTCGTGACGTTTCGTTCGTTCCTCGACCCCATCTCGATCATGGCCTGCCTCCCCTTGGCGGTCATCGGCGCCAACTGGGCTTTGCTGCTCGCGGGCAAGCACGGGTGTCTTCCCTCGTTCATGGGGTTAATCCTTCTCATGGGTATCGTGGTCAACAACGGAATTCTCCTCATCGACTTCGCGAAGGTGGGGTTGGCGAACGGGCGTCCGTTGAATGACGCCATTCTCGAGGCCGTACAATTGCGGACGCGGCCCATCCTCATGACGGCCGCCTCTTCGGCGGTGGGCATGGTGCCCGTGGCGTTGGAATGGGCCGTCGGCGTCGAGCGCCTGTCACCTCTTGCCGTCGTGGCCATCGGCGGGCTCATTGCCGGAACATTCCTGACCCTGTTGGTCGTCCCCGTGATCTTCCACCTTCTCGAGAGCGCCCGCCGCCGCCTCCACGGCCAAACTTCGAAGTGAGGTGAGGAGGGGGAGCGCCCTCGAGTCTCGCCATGAAAGAAGGCCGCGCTCCCGAAGAAGCGCGGCCCCATGGATGTCCAGCGAAGGGGGTTCGCCCCGAAGGGCCAGCCCTCAGTTGTCGTTCGTCCCGTTGTTCCCGTAGTCGTCGTCTTCGATGTCCGGGTGCAGGTAGGGGACGATAGGTTGGATGGCTCCCGTCGAGGGGATCGGAGGAGCCGTCAGGAACTGCAGCGTGCTCGCGTCATGGCAGGCTTGGCCGCAGCTTCTCGTGTACGGAATCGGCATGGCCGACGCAGGAATCACTCCCGCCACGTCCACGTGCGACTTCTTCGGAATGCTCATGAACAGGTGGCTCGTGATGTCGTTTTGGAAGTAGGTGATGGCATCGTCCGCGGAGGTCCCCGTCGGAGAGCCGAGCAAGATGCCGAACTTGCCGGCTCCCGACTTCGGTGTCTTCGCCATGTGGCACCGGACGCAGGTGGTCTGGTTGCCGGCATGAGTCGCTCCCGTCTGAGCCAACATGTGAGACGTCAGCTCTTCGTCGTGGCACTGGGCGCAGAGGAGGCTGCTGGCGTCGTCTGGGTCGTACTTCAGGTGATGCTCGAAAGGTCCCTCACCGTGGGAGTCGTGGCAATCGACGCAGGTCACGATCTGCACGTCATTGCGGTGCATCTTCGATTTGAGGAAGTCCGCGTACTGCTGGTGGTGACTCTTGCTGTGGAGGGCGTCGCTCCACAGGGAGCTGGCCTTCGGTCCCTTGCGGGTCGTGTACTGCGCCAGGTAGTCCTGGCGGCTGATTCCGACCGGGGGCATGAAGCCTTGGGGATTGATGGGCTCGTCGTTCTCGACGGGACCGTTGCCTTCCACGCGGTCATGGCAGCGTCCGCAGATCTGCATTTCGCGAGACGGGCTCAGGTAGTGGGGCTGGACGATGTACCGGCCTTCGTGCCCATTGTTGGCCGGGTCGGCCGCCCACGTGGCATGGTCGGAGCCCGGGCCGTGGCAGTTTTCGCAACCATTGTTGATTTCGTCCTTCGTCCCGTCGCCATCGATGTCGTAGACCCCGGAAATGTCACTCACGGCGTGGGTCCGATACTCACCCGTCGTATTGTCGAGATACCGCTCAAATCCGGTGGCGTGGCACGCCGTGCAGTTGGCGTCGAAGCCCTTGCTGAGCGGCGGATCCTTCAGGGTCTGCGTGGCGTTGTCCCAGTACCAGTCGCCGTGGTAGTCGCGATAGCGTCTACGTGTCCTGGAGAAGCGGGTGTCGCTGCCTTCCGTCTGGATCTGCAGGAAGGGATAAAGCCCGTTGCGTCCTGGAACCTTCAGGAGATTGCGCTGCTTATAGATCGCGCCGCCGTAGGTAAGGGGGACTTCATAGGTCCGAGGACTTCCGATGTCCGCCGGATTGATGATGTTCTCCATCGTCACCTTGTACTTGTTGCCGTCGTTCATGTCTCGCCACAGCCAGACGCGGATTTGGACCGTTTGGCCGAGGGGCGTCGGGTCGGTGAGCGATGTCTTGAACTTGTCGAATCCCCGGGTGGGATCGAAGTCAGAGAGGTAGACCGCCGTTCCGTCGCTGGGCTGCGTTCCGAGCAGGAAGTTGTTCCAACCCGC
>DRQF01000266.1 GCA_011369445.1 Planctomycetota bacterium
CCTGCCTCTTCCTCCAGGCGCTCAGAATCTCGTCCAGGCGCTTGGCGAGGGGGCTTTTGGCCTCGTCCCGCGGACCGGCCTTGGCCTTTCCCGGGATGATGAGCCCGGCGGCACTGCCCTTCTTCTTGGCGGTTTTCTTGTCCTGTGCCGTGGCGGGCAGGGCCCACCCCAGCATGCCGACGCAGGCCAACGCCATAATCCATTCACGTCTCATGGGATCTCCTTGGTTGGACTCTCCGGATCATAGACGGTTAACGCGGGCCGATCCTTCGCGCCCGGAAAAAATCGAAGGCCTCCACGGGCCACCCCATAAGATGCCAGCAATCAACAACTTATGCCTCCGAACATGCGAACAAATCCTCTTCCTGGGAACAGGGTCCCCTCCCGGTCTCCCTTTAGCCTCAACCCGCTCCGCGCTAACCTATGATCCGCCCTCGCCACTGTTTTGCTCCACGGTCGCGGGCGGTGACCATCCAGACGAAATCGAGGAGTCCCCCATGCCGGACGTCGAAGCCGCCCCCGCCCCCATGAGACCCCTCCAGGATGAGGAGTTGATCCAGGCCTACCGAGTCGGAGTCCGATCCCGCGCGCTCGAGGAATACATCGTTCGCCTTGTCAATAAAGGCGAAGTGAAGTTCGCAATCTGGGGTCCCGGCGAGGAGGTGCACGGCGCCGCCACAGCCCTCGCGTTGTCGCGGGTGGTGACACCCTCGAATTTCGGACTGATTCCCCACTATCGATCAGGGGCCCTCTGCTCCATGTGGAGCGAACTCAACGGCATGAAGGACTTCAGCCTCACCGTCCTCCGCCAGCAGTTCAGCAAGGACACGGACCCCATCAGCCGCGGCCGACAGATGGTCTACCACCTCTACCTTCCGGAAGTGGGCATCCTGCCTGTCCAAAGCCCGGTAGGCATGCAGCTTGGCAAGGCCGCCGGCTATGCGATGGGGTATCGCTTCAAGGGCATCACCGACGGGATCGCCATGGGCGTGATCGGCGACGGGACGAGCGCCGAGGGAGATCTGCACGACGCCATGAACGCCGCCAGCGTCTGGCAACTCCCCGTAATCATCCTGATCACCGACAACGGCATCGCCATCAGCACGACACCGGACGAGGGCCGCGGCATCAAGGACTTCAAGTCCTACGCCGAGGGATTCGGCGTCCGCCACGTGGAGTGCGACGGCCGCGACTTCTTCGACGTCTACGAGAAGACACTCGACGCGGCGCGCTACGTCAGCGGAGAACAAAAGCCCGTCCTCTTGCACGCCCGACACCTTCCCCGGTTCAATGGGCACTCGTCCGCTGCCGACGTCACGTTCGACCTCAGTCAGGACGACCCCCTCATCGCCTTTGGCGAAGAGCTCGTGCGACGGGGCATCCTGGGGGACGACGATATCCTCCGACGCAAGGAGGGTACGGGGCGCGACTTCTTCTCCCACCACCGACCCGGCCGCGTCATGGACGAGGAGATCGAAAACGTCCGTCAATGGATCGAGAAGGTGCGCGGAGAGCCCGAACCCGACCCCGCAACGATCGAGGAGAACATCTACCCACCTTTTCCCGCCGTCTCCGAGCCCGAAACCTCGGGTGAGACCAACGTCACCTATGCGGGCGCCATCCGCGCCGCCATCGACAACATCTGCGCGAAGAAAAACGGCGTCCTTTGGGGCGAAGACGTGGGCCGTTTGGGCGGCGTCATGACGGCGACGGCCGGCCTCAAGGATCGCCACCCCGACCGCATCATCGACACACCTCTCAACGAGCCACTCATCGTCGGCACCGCGTGTGGGGCCTCGATGCACGACGACCTCGTTCTCCTCCCCGAAGTTCAGTTCGGCGACTACACACTCAACGCATTCCACTGGTTCGTCCACATGGGGAATGTCTACTGGGCGACGAACGGAGGCATCACCTACAACGTGATCCTCCGCACGCCCGTCGACCCGTTCGGCGGCGGAGCCATGTATCACTCGATGAGCCTGGACGGCTATCTCTCGCCGATCCCCGGCCTCGTCATCCTCATGCCGTCCACGAGCTTCGATGCCTACGGGCTGCTCCTGACTGCCGCCGACTACGACGGCCCCGTCATCGTTCTCGAACCGAAGTGGACCTATCGCCTGGCCCTGGGACCGGCCATTCCCGGCGAGCCCACCGACCCGGAAGAGATCAATCTTCTCAAGAAGGCCGTCATGCGGGGTGACGTCCCCACCCTCGACCCGAATGTTCGCGTTCCTTTCTCCAAGGCCGTGACGCGCCGCTCCGGCGAGGACGTCACCATCGTCGCCTGGGGCCGCGCCGTCTGGACAGCCATGGAGGCTGCGGCGAGCCTTGATGACGAGGGCGTCTCCGCGGAAGTGATCGACCTGCGGACGCTGGTGCCGCCGGACTTGGACGCCGTCTACGAGAGCGTGGCTCGAACCGGCCGTCTGCTCGTCGCATCCGAGGATCGCCCCTTCGCCGGCTTCGTCCGCACCATCCAAGGCTATGCCGTGGAGCGCTTCCCAGGGCTTCCATCCCGGGCCCTCGGCCAGAAGAACGTTCCCGGCATTGCACAGTCCCATCGTCTCGAATCCGCGACGATCCTCAACGCCAACCAGATCGTCGAAGCCGCTCACGAAGTCATGGAGGAAACCGCCGGCGGTCCCAGCGGATTCTGCTGGATTCCCAGTCGGTTTCACCGATTCTAGTCAGAGAGGACGCCTTTCATGAGCGTGCAGAAGAACAAACCCGCCCGCCGCCCTTCGATCCACGATCTTCGCCGGATGAAGGAGAGGGGCGACAGGATCGTCATGCTCACCTGTTACGACTACGGATCAGCCAAGATCCTCGATGAGGTGGGGATTCCCCTCCTCCTGGTCGGCGACTCGCTGGGCATGGTCGTCCACGGTCACGACTCCACTTTGCGGGTGACCCTGGACATGATGATCCATCATAGCGCCGCCGTGGCCCGCGGGGCACAGAGCGCCATGATCGTCATCGACCTTCCCTTCGCGACGTATTCCTCCTCGGATCTGCCTTTGTCGCTCCGGTCGGCATCCCGCGCGGTCTCCGAGGGAGGGGCCCACGCGGTCAAGGTGGAAGGGGGCCGACGCATGGCGGGCGTGGTGGGGACACTCGTGGCCTCCGGAATCCCGGTCATGGGGCACATCGGATTGACCCCGCAATCGATCCACATGATCGGAGGATACCGGGTTCAAGGCCGATCGAAGGAAGCAGCCAAGCGACTCATGGCCGCCGCCCTCACCTTGGAGCGAGCCGGAGCCTTCGCCATCGTCCTCGAGTTGGTTCCGGCGCCTTTGGCCGCCGAGATTTCGAGGGCCCTCACGATTCCGACGATCGGGATCGGGGCAGGTGCCGGGTGCGACGGCCAAGTGCAGGTTTTCCACGACATCATGGGCCTCGACGAGAGCTTTCTTCCTCGCCACGCGAAAAGGTACGCGGATTTGGCCAGCGTCCTCAGAGACGCCGCCCGGGAGTACAAGGAGGATGTGGAGGCCGGACGATTCCCGACCGATGACCATTCGGTCGACACCAACAAGCAGCTCAACCTCACCGATGACGACCTGAAGGAGCTTCGAAAGGAGTTCGGCGCCTGAGGTTCAGGCCGATCGTCCCACGGCACGGCTTGTCGACCGCCCGCGACTGAGCGCCAAGTAGATCTTCGCCAGGCGATGTTTCTCGGCCTCGTCCGGTTCCCGAATCTCCCCGGTCATCAGTGCCCGATCCTCTGGGCGAAGCCCCACCAAGCAGACGTGATCCGCTTCCCGGCCGCGTGCCGTGGCGGCCGGATGGACGTCCCTTTCCAATACGCTCGCCCACCGCTTCGCCTCGGCGCCGTCCATGGCGAAGAAAACGGCGTCGGCATCCTCGACGGCCATTCGCCTGACGGCCTCCTCCTCCGCCGCCTCATCCTCGAAGAACTCGGGCACGGGGCGAGACGGCGAATCCGCGACTTCGAGAGATCCCCCCATGAGATCGTCCCAGGCGATGTTCGCGAACATCAGGTCCCATCGCGGTGCCGACGAGGAGGAACCCTTTCGCGGCGCCTCGAGATCGGTGCAGCGTATCCTGCCATCGAAAACCTGGGTCAGGTCGACCGGGAATCCCCAAAGGCGCTGTCGCGGGTCGGCCGCCAGCGTCAATCCCTTCTCGCCTTCGACGCAAAGGGCGGCGAGCAGACGCAATTCACCGGGGCGGTACTCCTGGGCCTCATCGGCAAACACACCGGCGAACGGCGGAGCCTCGTGCCCCTCCTCGAAGACGAGTCTCGCCTCGCGAAGGAGGTCGCCCCACTCCGTCAGCCCTTTCGCGGCCAACACGTCCCGATACTTCATCAGGACCTCCCAGACCTCCAACTGCTGAAATCGATCGAGCCTCTGCGTGCGACCAGGTCGGCGCGACTTCACGTAAGCGTTGCGACTCACGATTTCTTCCACCTGGACGACTCGCTCCCATTCCTCGCGATAGAAGGACAGTGGAAATGAGGTCTCGGGCGCAAGATGCAGGGCTTCCTCCCAGGCCGCCCGCACATCCGGTCCCTTCGCGAGGACGGCCTTTCCCAGCCGCGGCGCCACGATTTCGCGAGCGAAGGGATGCAGGTTCTGGATGGTGATCCGCTCCAGGGCTTCAGGGGAGAGAGCCGACGCGAGGAGCCCCCTTAGCTCGGACAGGCCGCGGGGCGAGAACGATGTGACGAGAAAACGCCCGTTGGGGCCTGCCTCCAAAGCGTCTCGGACCCTCTCGACGAGGAGGGTGGTTTTGCCCGTTCCCGCCGCAGCCCGGATCAACGCGGGCCCGGGAAGGAGAGAGTCGGCACGGTCGTTGAACGCGTTCATGGCAAGTCCTCGGGCGGGAAGCGGGCCGGATTCTATGACCGATCTCCAAACTGCTCAACGGGTTGCGACGATATTCAGCGCCTGTTTTCTCGGCAGCCCTCATGTCCGAGGTGCATCCCAGCCGATTTCAACTGAGGGGCTCCGGTTCCGGGCCGTACGGAGCGATCCGAGGTCGGTTCCCCATTCCTGATCAGGTCCCAGCGGATGCTCAAACGACTCCCACCACCATGCAGAGCCTTGGCGCTCGGCTTGCCGATCGCCGTGGGTTGGCTCGTGGCCGCCTACGTCACCGGATCTCCGTGGCTTGTACTGGGACTCGCGGCCCAGGTCGCCTGGATGCGGGAACTTCGCAAGCAGCTCTCCTGCAGCCTGAACTCCAAGGACGAAAAGGAAATCTGCCGAGCGCTGTCGGTCCTTCCGGAGGCGCCCGTCGCATGGGACCAGATCCTCGAAGATCTTCCCGCGCGCCGCCCGGAGATCGCCCAGAGGATCGAAGCCTTGGGGCAACACCTTCAAGCGGAGCGGGCTGAACATGAGCGGCGCGTGTCCGAACTCGAAACGAACCTCGGCGAAGAGACCGGCTTCCTGGCCCGTATCAGCCATGAGATCCGGACTCCGCTCACGTCGATTCTCGGCTACTCCGACCTGCTCATGTCCGAAGAGATGGACGACGAGAGCCGTCGCCACGGACTCGCCACGATTCACCGGAACGGAGAGTTTGCTCTCGCCCTGCTCAACGACATCCTCGACTTCGCCAAGATCGAGTCGGATGCGCTCAAGATCGAGCAGATTCCCTTCGATCCGCGGAAGCTGGCCGACGATGTCGTCGACACACTGCAACCGGAAGCCAGTCGGTTGAACGTTCGACTCCAGGTACAGATCTCACCCGACGTCCCAGATTCGGTCGTGGGGGATCCCACCCGTGTCCGCCAGGTCCTCCTCAACATCCTTGGCAACGCGGTCAAGTTCGCACCCGGCGGTGAGGTTCGCATCGAGTTTCGTTTCCTGGAAGCCGGTTCCCAGGGCGGTCTCCTCGTGATCGAGGTCCGCGATACGGGAATCGGTATGAGTGAAGAGCAGCTTCAACTCCTCTTCCGACCTTTCCAGCAGGCGGATGTTTCGACGACACGCCGATTCGGCGGCACAGGCCTGGGGCTCGCCATCACGAAGCGCCTCGTGGAAGCCATGGAGGGTGACCTTCAGGTGAAGAGCTCCGTGGGGAAGGGCAGCGCCTTCACGGTCCGCATCGCGGTGGGCAAGTCCGAGGAGCGCAATGAGGGGGCCACGACGTCCCAGATCCTGCTCCAAGACCTCGCTCCGACGGTGGCGGATAGCCGACCGAAAGTTCTCTTGGCCGAAGACAGCCGCGACGGCCGAAGACTCATGAGCCTCATCCTCCAAAAAAGCGGAGCCGAGGTGGAGGAGGCCTCGGACGGCAAGGTCGCCGTGGAGGCCGCTCTTCGTTCCGAAGAGGACGGGACGCCTTTCGACCTGATCCTCATGGACATGGAGATGCCGGTCATGAACGGATACGAGGCCGTCCGACAGCTCAGAGAGAAGGGTTGGTCCGGCCCCATCATCGCCATCACGGGGCACACGGGGATCGAGGAGAAGCAGCGCTGCCTCGAGGCCGGGTGCACCGACGCCCTTGCGAAACCCGTGGACCGCGCCCAGCTCACGAACCTGCTCAAGCGCTACACGGTGGCCAGTCGCCGGCCGAGCGTCTCGGGAGTTCCCGCATGATGAAGATCCTCATCCTGATGGCGGCCCTGCTCGCCGCCACTTCGTGCTCCGGCGTGCTCATGACCCGCCAGCCCGAAGCCTCGAACGCACGGGTGGCGGCCGCGGACTTGGAAGCAGCCATCAAGCTCCGCTGGCATGACGCCCGTCTGCGTGACTGGGAGCGTCTCGACGTTCGCATGGACGGTGCGACGGCCGTCGTGACGGCGCCCCCGGCCCACGGCGACCTGCTCCCCGACGCCGGTCGTCTGGCAAGCGAGGTCCCTGGCGTGGAAACCGTTCGGACTGGCATCGCCTGGAACCACTGAGTCCGACACGACCTTTCTTTCGTCGGCGGCCCTGAATCCCTATTCGATCCTGAGGATCACCGCGTTGGAGAGCCCGAAACTCCCCACGCCGGTTGAGACGACGGCCTGCAAGGTCATGAGTGCGGGATGGGGAATCCCTCCGCTCATCGTGAGCGTCCACGGAGCCGCCGTGGACGCCGCGAACGGCGAGCACGGGCCCACGTAGAGATTGTTGGCCAGGACGAACAGAAACGGCGCGGCCCAGGGGGCGAGATCGCAGGGCAGAAAGGCCGCCCGGCCGATCCCGTAGGGGAGCGCCACCGCGTCGGTGAAGGCCGGCGCGGCGAGGACTCCGAAAACGACGAACGCGGCCGGCTGAAGGTTTCCCATGGGCTGCTGGAGGTGCAGCATCAAGGCTTGCCCCACCACAGCGTCCACGCGCCGCGCCGTGCCGCCCATGCTCCCGTTTATGCTCAAGATGTCCTGCGATAGCGTTCCGGCTCCCGTCGGCCCGAGGAGAGGGGCCGCCGAGAACATCGTGACCGCGCCCAGGGAGGCCAGAAGGTTCGGAGCCTGGGGCGCCCCCGCCCCCCACTCCCATCGGCCGTCGCCGTCCAGGTCGAAACCGGAAACGAGAGCCGTTCCGAATCTCGAGAAGTCCGAGGACCCGGGAATGACCTGCGTCACCTGCCCGGCGAGGACATCCACGAGCCCCACTTCTCCGCGCGAAGTCCCACCCCCCGGAGCCTGGGGGGCGCCCACCGCCACCTCGGGCAAGCCGTTTCCGTCCTGGTCTCCAACGAGAATCACCGCCGCTCCGAATCCCCCATTCGGGGACGACCCGAGACTCGTGGTGAGCACGGATCCCGACCCGCCCAAGGAGAGGAAACGCACAGCCCCACCGTTGGAGGCGCCGCCGTCGTGCCCCGGGGCGCCCACCGCCAGGTCGGGGACCCCGTCTCCGTCCACGTCGCCGAGGGCGGCCAAGGCCGTCCCGTATCCGTCTTGAGGCGCATCGCCCGTAAGAATGTTCAGAATGGCCGTCGTCGCCCCGGAGACGAGCACCACCTCGCCCGTTCCATCCAGGAAGAACCCTCCCTGGCTGGCGTTCCCGCCGGGAGCGCCGGCCGCCCAGTCGGGGACGCCGTCCCCAGTCAGGTCTCCCACGGAAACGAGGGACTCGCCCAGGTTCGCCTGGGGGGCGAGCCCCGGCAGGGTCGCGACGACAGCCCCCGAAGCTCCATCGATGACATCCACCCGGCCGGCGGCCGTGCCGGGGGTCCCGGCTCCGGGGCTGCCCACGAGAAGATCCTGGATGCCGTCGCCGTTCAGATCCCCCGCGGAGGCCAGAGCAAAGCCGAAGCGATCGCCCGGCTGGGAACCCACGAGAGCATGAACGACCCCTCCCGTCCCCCCCGAGACGACGACGACCTCACCGACTCCCGATGTCGCCAGGTGGGGCGCGCCCACGGCGAAGTCGGGGAATCCGTCCAGGTCCACGTCGCCCAAGCCGGTCACCGAGAAGCCGAAGTCAGCCCCGGCCATACCCGTCAGCGCGTACAGAAGGCTCCCGTCCGCGCCGGAACGGACCTCGACCCGGTCACGTCCCCCAAGGGCGAAATCCGGCCATCCGTCCCCATCGAGGTCGCCCGGACTCGCCAAGGCCGTCCCCAAACGGGCGCAAGACACTGTCCCCGCCATGCGATGCGTCACGTGCTGAGCGCCCAGATCGCCGCCGACGGCGAGAGCGAGAAGGAATACGAAGGTGCGTCCAGGCATGCCCGAGCTTGGCGGCAACGAGGAGGGGTTTCAAGGACCGGCACGACGTCAGCATCGCCTTGTCCCTCCAAAAAACTCCCAGCGATCCTGGACGAGGATCGTCAAGACGGCATGGACGCCCATGACGCGGACAACGAACCCAGAGTTCGAGGCGCCTCCCCTCCCCGGAAGGCCCCGGCGGAAGAGGACTGGAAGGCCCTCTACCCCCTGCTTTGGAAACAGGCCTTCGGTTTCCTGGCGGACGCGGCGGAGGCGGAGGACTTGGCCCAGGAGACGATCATGAAGCTGATGCACGCGAAAAAGAAGGGTCACCCCATCGCTCGGCCGAAGGCCTGGTGTCGCCGCGTGCTCGCGAACCTCTGTCGCGATCATCTTCGAAGAGAAAAACGTCGCTTTGCGGCCCATGAGGCCCTTGAGCAAAAGGCCCGATCACCCAAGCGGCCAGGCCCTCTTTCCACTCTCGAGCAGTCCGAACTCCGCGGGCGTCTTGCGGAGTCCCTCTCTCGCCTGTCGCCCAGGGAACGGGAAGTCTTCGTGCTCAAGGATCTGGAGGAACTTCCCACCACCGAGGTGGCGGAAGCGCTGGAACTCCAACCAAGTTCGGTCCGAGCTCTTCTCAGTCAGGCCCGTAAGCGCCTGCGGACCCTTCTCGGGTCCCAGGAGGAGGCGCCCCGGCCATGACGGACCCACTGAAGGACCTGAAGAGGAGCTGGGATCGGTTGGAAGCCCCCCCTATTCCCGAATCTGGAAGGGAAGCGACCGAGCCGACCCCGGAACTCGTCTTCGAGTTCCGGCGCGCGTGGCGCGCCCTCGAGGCCCCACCCCCGCCGCGCCCGCGGACGGCTGGCCTTCGGCCGTGGCTTCGCGTCGCAGCGGTCGTTGCTTTCCTCCTTTTGGGCGCCGGGCCTTGGTTGGCGCCGCACCGCACGCCGGTGGCGCCGACGACGCCCGCGGGCCGGCCACATGGGGAGACCGCCGCGGGCGCCGAAGCATCGCCACCGCGGATGCACCGGGCGCGACTGACCGACACCGGAATCGAACTCAACTCGGGCCCCGTGAGGCTCATCTACGTCACATCTCGTTTGGACTCGTAACCCCTTGCCAGGAGGCAAACCCATGAAATCGATCGCACTCTTTCTCATTCTGGCCGCGGCGGCCTCTCTCGGAATCGCTCAGGGGGTGGAGAAGGCGGCGCCCAAACCCGCCGAGACCCCCCCGACCGCGAAGTCCAGGCCCACGGACATCGTCGAGGCCTCGGCCCTGCGATTCGTCTACTACCGGCCCCGCGCGGCCTCGGCACGGGAGGTGGCCGCGGCCCTGCAGGACCTCTACCTGAGCCATCTGTCGGTCAAGACCGATTCCTCCAACTCTCGAAGAGTCCGCGAAGTGCAGACCATCGGAGACTCCCTCGTCTTCTACAGCACGCCCGACCGGATCGAAAAACTGCGGTCGCTGACCAAGAAGATCGAAGAGGCCTTCGGCGGGCAGGAGGCCATGGAGGGAGCGGAACGGTTCGTCACCGCCCGGTACGCGCCCCGATTCATCTCGCTCACCGACGCTCTCCAGGCTCTGCAGTCATTTCAGCGGTCCATCACCGTCGACCCATCACGAGGCCAAACGGCTCGCAACATCAGCCAACTCTCGGACCGTGGCATCGTCATGCTTCGGGACACGAAGAAGAACGTCGATGAGATGCTGCGGATCCTGAACGACCTGGATCAGCCCCGGACCCAACTCACGCTGGAGTGTCTGGTGATTCGCGGGTGGTACAAGGCAGAATCCGCCAATCTGCCGCCCGACCTCGTCACGCATATGAAGCAGTTGACGGAGTTCTCCGGCTTCGAGCGGCTGACCGGGGGAATCGTTCGCATGACCGCCACCGGCCCTTCCGTCTCCCTGAACATGGCGGGAAAGAACTCTCTCGACGCCTCCCTCGACCTTCGACCGAGCGGGTACGACCAAGCGACACGGACGCTTTCGCTCTCCCGGGTCGATTTCCAGGTGCAACAGGTGACCGGACCGGGCCAGCCCCCGGTCCGCCAGCGCCTGTCCACGAGCACATCCCTTCCCGTGGATCGTTACACGGTCCTGGGCGCCATGGGAGAGCAACCCATCTTTTTGGTCTTCCGCATCCGTCCCGACTGACCCGAGTTGGGGAATCCTCACCGGTGGACTGGGGGGAGATCCCCCAGCCTGTGACCGCTCGCAACGAGTGAACGGACAGGAACCGGGGGATTTGGCATGAATCGGGACGCATTGTCGCGGTTTTGGCCGCGGCACGGGAGGTGCAAAGACTTCTGCCGTCCGTCCGAGGACATCCTCGAATCCCCTCGATCCTCGGGTCGCATCCCCCCCTGCGACCCAAAACATACGAGCCCGCGCGTTCATCCCCGCGCGGGCTCGATCCTTTTTCGGGCTCCCTCCCGAAGGCGAGGCCGGACCATCGCCCGGCCCCGTTCCCGCATCAGGACTGAAGCTTCTCGAAGAACTCGTGGGCTCGCCGTTTCAGGTGGTTGAAGACCTCCCGCACGGCTTCCTTGGGATCATTTGCGGTCTCCGTCTGAACGAGGACTTCGTCCCGAACGAGGTGCAAGACGGCCTTGACCGTGTACTCAGACGTGCCATTGGGAAACGTCTTGGACGCCTCCACGGTGACGACACACGAGGTGATCGAAGGCAACTGGCTGTCGAGCTTGGCCATCCGTTCCTCCA
>DRQF01000267.1 GCA_011369445.1 Planctomycetota bacterium
AACGTCAATGAATGGTTTCTTCCGATGTCGGGCAGAGGGAAGTCGAAGGAGCCGTCCTCGCCCGAGACCGCTTTCAAAACACCCACCATGTCGAATCCACCTTTTCCGTCCTGGACTCCGACAAGGCCGCTGATGGTGGCGCCGGGAATGCCCACATCCGTTGCCCTGTCGATGACGCGTCCGGGCAATCGACGTCCAAGGCGAAGGACGACCCGCAGCGGTTGAGGGCGAGGGATCTGCACGAAGACCCTGGAATCGCCGAGTCTTGGGTGCCGTGCCACGAGGGTGAATCGGCCTTCATCCGCAATGTCGAACGCAAACCGGCCATCGTCTCCGGAGTGAGTTTGCGCCATGGTCCGCGTACGGAGGGTGTCCCAGATGCCCCTTTGATCTGGTCGCGACATGTGCGTGCCCTTCACCCGATTCTCGATCAGCTCGAGGCTTGCCGCGGCGACCGGGGTGTCGGTGGAGTCCACGACGATGCCGTAGAGCGGGGTCTGCGGTCTTGATGGCGGTGCCGGAGTCGAAGTCTTCTCGACGGGCTGGCTCCGCGCCTCCTTCTCACTTGGCGTTCGGCGCACCTTGGCCTTGGGGTCACCGGCGGTCCCCGCGGGAGATGTGACCTCGTCGATCCTCTCGGGGGCGGTGCCGAGGAAGTCGCGGACGACGAGAACGACGGCCATGAGGGCGAGGAGAAGGACGATCCAAGGCAAGCGATGGCGGTATTTCACGATGGAAGCTCTCGGGTGCGGGGAGAGGTGAACGTACGACGATTCCCGGAGGAAACACAAGGCGAGCGCTGGGTCGCAAGGAGGCGGGCCGAGAAACGCCCTCCCGGCCCGCCGTCGCGATCCACCGCTTAGGGGACCTTCTTGAGCGTCCCGGTTTGCTCATGCTTCATTCTCGGCTGCATTCTCATGGTATCCCATGTTCCCACCCAACCGGGTGAGGTTCGGGTTGCGTCTCACGGCTGAGAAGCCCCCGCGTGCTTGGGTTCCGTGAGCGAAAGCGTGGGGGTTAGGGGCGGAGGGGGGAGGCGAAGATGTGTTCGTCGAGGAGGGAGAGGATGAGGCGGGGGGGAGAGGTGCGGAGCTCGGAGATGAGGCGGGGGAGGCCGCCCTGGCCCAAGCGGCCACCGGCGTAGCGGTCGTCGACCGTGAGACCGGTGAGCGCTTGGAGGAGGCGGGGGAAGAGGCGGTCGTGGTACCAGGTGTAGGAATTGCCGAGGACGAGGATGTCCGCGCCCGGAGCACTGAACGGAGGCGGGGCCGGGAAGGCGGGCTCCTTGTAGAGATAGCGCCGTCCCACGAGTCCTTCCGGATCGAGACTGAGAAGCTTTGCGAGGTTGCCGAATTCGGAAACCTGGGAGGAAGGGAGGGCCGCGAGGCGCTTCTGTACGTCCTTGGCGTCGACGCCGAGGAGGGGCACCAGCCCTGATCGCAAGACCTCGGCCATGCCGCGACGGGAGAGATGGGTGTCCGCCGGAGGAAAGAGCCAAGGCTCGGGGTGACGGTTGGAGGCTTCGAGCAGCAGAGCCTCCACGTCGAGGGTTTCGATGTCGAGGTCCTGAAGCAGACCGAGGATGTCCTTGTAGAGCCGACGGCGTGCCGGCGTCAGGCGCATGCGGGGAAGGAACTCCGGGGCGATGCGCCATTTGGACGGCATGACGAGGCAGATGTAGCGGGCGTTGCCGAGACGCGCCAAGCGTTGGCCGGCTTGGAGGAGCTCGACGATCTTGCGCTTCTCTCGCCGGGTGCCCTCGGGATCGAGGTCCAGGAGCGACCATTCGGCGAACAGCCAGTTCTCGCGGCCGGGCACGACGAAGCCGGGGGTGCGATGGAATAGCGTGAGGGTCATCGCGTTCCACGCTCCCCGAGTGTCGAGGAGGACCTGGGATTTTTTCTCCACGTAGTTGTTGAAGCGTTCTCCGATCGTGCCTTTCCCCTCGCCCGGCTTGCGCTGTAGTTCGATGCGCAGGAAGTCCCCGTAGACCCCATGAGCGGCGTCGTAGATCGGCACGCCGACGAGAAAGCCGAAGAAACCCAAAGCGAGCAGAGCGTGGAGGGATCGAAGTCGGTGCATATCCTCAGAACCGGTAGTAGATGAAAGGATTGAAACCCATCTGCAGCATGTGTCCCACCCCGATGACAAAGGCGATGAAAACCAGAATCGCTTTCGCGGGCGTGATCTTGGCGGCGAGCGTTTGACTGTTGGGCGCGAACCAGGCGATGAGGAGTCCGAGGATGAGAGCGTAGAGGCCGAGGCTGGGGTCCCTGGGCGTGCCCAGAAGGAAGGGCTCGCCATCGTTCCACGCGAGGAGGCTCTGGCCGAGCGTCCGCACCTGATCGAGGCTCCGCGCCTCGAAGAGGAGCCACCCCAAGGTCACGACGAGAAACGTCAGCGCGCGCCGTGTGACCCGGGGTAGGAAGAAAAGCGGAGACCGTTTGCCGATCCAGCGCTCGAAGCCCAGCCAAAGCCCGTGCCACGCGCCCCACAGAACATAGGTCCAGGCGGCCC